>JBOHZI010000137.1:0-6410 GCA_050738295.1 Gammaproteobacteria bacterium | reverse complement strand
GGTAGTGTGCCGAGTAATACAGAAACAATCCCCAGCCAACGATGTGCAGCATGGCCACAAAGCCGTAAAGGCCGCCCAGGTTCCACCATTCGCGGGAGGTAAAACTCAGATGACGTCGCGCGGCTTTGGCGGAACCTGTCAGGGCGATTTCGTGCGTTGTCATCTTCTATCTCCTTCGATCGGGATGAGTGCGGGCTCTCAGGAAAATTCGCTGCCGGCGGTCGTGGCGGTCAACCGCCCGTGTTGAACGCCTTTGACACTGATCAAGCCGTCGGAGACGGCGCGAATATCCCGGCCACGCCCCTGGACCGCGATTACTTCCAGGCAGTGGTCGGGGTCTATATGCAGGTGCATCGTGGACAGGATGAGAGGGTGATACTGGTGCTGAATGTCGGTCAGCTTTTTGCTCAATGCGCGCACATGGTGGTCGTAGACGAGCGTGATCGTGCCGATGGTTTCTTCTTTCTCGTCCCAGGCGTCCTGTACCAGATGGTCGCGGATCAGATCCCGCACTGCTTCGGAACGCGTCGCATAGCGCTGCTCGCCCAACGCCTGATCGAACTGAGCGAGCAGTTTCTCGTCCAGCGAAACGGCGAAACAAACGGTCTGGCTCATGCTTCAGCGGCTCCGGATATGACAGAATTTGAGGTCGGTAATACTGGTTCTACGTCGCAACCGTCCATTTGGATGCATGGATGAAGCCCCCCGACGGGCAAAGCATGAAACCTGAAAATTTCTGTCTTGCTCGCCGGCAAACCCCCTCAAACCACCTCATAAAACCCTGGGTTTCCGGAGCCTGTGAGTATTACGATTGGCTTGGATCGTGATATCCATAAGCCTCTACGTAAGGGCTTCAGGCCCGGATGCAGCCTTTTTTGAAACGATTTTTATAAAAAGGGCGGATAAATTGCCTGCGTCCAAAAGCAGCCTTGGTGCGTATAGCCCAGTAAGACCCGTTTTAGCGGGGAACAGCCGGCCCTGTCGCACAGGAATGGCAAAGACGCACAAAGGAGAGTGGATGATGGCTCGAAACAGGTACGCCCGGATTCGGTTTTTGACACGGCTTTCATGGCTTCCCGCGGTACTCGCACTTTGCGCCGCCTCAGGAATGGTTTCAGTGCAGGCCTTCGCGGCAAACAATACGGAGCCACCACCGCCCTACAGTGCCCCCTATCTGCCTACCCAGGATTCGCAGGTGCTGCAGAAATACCTGCCCCGGGAAAGCAATCCCGAAGTACGCAAAATGCACGCCTTGCAGGCCAAACTTGCCGCTCACCCTCACGATCTCAAGACCGCGCTCGCGCTCACCCAGCTTTATGTAACGTATGGACGCGGGCTCGGAGATGCCCACTACGCCGGCTACGCGTATTCGACCATCGCGCCGTGGATGCACGAGAATCCACCGCCACCCAAGGCCATGGTCATGCACGCCACGATTCTGCAGTACCTGCACAAATTCAAGGCCGCCCAGACAGAGTTGAAAACGGCCCTGGCGCGTGAGCCGGGTCTCGCCAACGGCTGGCTGACCAGTGCCTTCACGGCACTGGTTCAAGGCCAATACGGTGTAGCCAATAACGCCTGCGTGCACGTCACTTCGAGTGGCGGCCCGTTCCTCGGATTGATCTGCACGGCGACGCTGCGCTCCTATACCGGCCACGCCAAGCAGGGCTACGAGATCCTGCAGATGGATCAGGGCGGCGGACCCAAGGTGCCCGCTTCGATCAAGGCCTGGATTCAGGGCCTGCTGGCGTTCTCCGCCCAGCGCCTGAACGAGCCCAAGAAAGTCGATCAGCACTACAAGAAGGCGCTCTCCTACCTGCCCGACGACAATTTCCTGCTGGTGAACTATTCGGACTTTCTGCTCGACCAACATCGACCCAAAGAAGTCATCAAGCTGCTTCATGGTCACACCACATCGGACACCGCGTTTCTGCGCCTCGCGCTGGCCGAGCAGGCAATCCACAGCCCCGACCTCGCCCGCTACACCTGGATCATGGCGGCCCGCTTTGCGGCCCTCCAGCAGCGTGGCGACCATATTTACGGCCGCGAACAAGCACGCTTCACCTTGTACATGCAGCACGATCCCGAAGGCGCACTGAAGCTCGCCGTGCGCAACTGGGAGGTGCAGCGTGCGCCCAAGGACATGCGCGTCTATCTCGAGGCGGCGCTCGCCGCGCACAAGCCCGCAGCAGCAAAACCGGTATTGGCGCTGCTCGACAAAAGCAACCTTCAGGGCCCCATCATCAACCGGCTTGCGAATAAAGTCCGAACCGAGCTGCACCAAAAGGAGGTAGCGCAAAAATGAATGCCCACATACGCTCAAAAGCACTATTGATCGCTGCCGCTATCGGCTTCCTTTGTGCGCCGACCGCCTTCGCGCACACAGTCAGCAATTCCTATCTCACCATCCAGTCCAGCTCCGGCAAGACGAACCAGTTTCACGGCCAGTGGGACATTTCGCTGCGCGATCTGAACTTCGTACTCAACCTCGACAACAACGGCGACGGTCAAATCACCTGGGGAGAACTGAAAGGCCACCAGAAGCAAATAGACAATTACGTCTACAAGCGCCTGCGGCTTAGTGCGGACGGTCATGACTGCCCCATCCAACCCCGGAAGCAATGGGTGGATACACACGCGGACGGCGCCTACGCGGTACTGTTCTTCAATATCAACTGCTCCACGGGAACGTTGAGCAACTTGAAGCTGGAAGACAGCCTGCTGTTTAAAATTGACCCCACGCACCGCGGTATTCTGGTGTTCCGTGATGGAACCGATACCTCGACCGCACTACTTTCACCCACCAACCACTCGATCAACATCAAACTGACCGCAAAGAAATAAGGCCATGATGAACACCTTGCGCCGAAAGTTCGAACGCCTGTTTTCGCTTTCTTCCATCAGGCCCTGGGGCCTGTTGCTGATTGCGCTCGTCGTTGGCGTGGGTGCCTACCAGCCGGCGCGGGCAGACACGGTGGCGAGCCTGCTTGGTAACTTCACCATCAATCAGTTCGCCCGGATCAAGGTGGAGAAAAAGCAGGTGAAACTGCATTTCGTCGTCGTGCTCGGCCAGCTTCCCGCCCTCACCGCGTTGCACAAGGCCGACACCAACGACGACGGCGTAACCTCCCAGGCCGAACGCGATGCCTACGTCAAACGTCTCGCCCCCACCTTTGCCAAAAACCTCAAGCTCACGGTCGAAGGCAAAAAGCTTCCCCTGCATCTGGCGTCCTGGACCAGCAGCCTGCCGTCCGAATCGACCGGCTTTTCGCTGCGTCTCGATGCACATTACACCGGCAAATTGCCGGCCGGTCTGCACGGGCCGATTCATCACCTCAAGTTCGACAACACCAATTATGCCGGGCGCATCGGCTGGCATGAAATTGTGGTCAAGCCCGGCACCGGCATCAGCATATTCAACACCAACGCCGTGAGCACCTCCATGACCGAAGGACTCAGCATCAACCCGCATAAACTTCCGCCCAGCGGCCCGCTCGACGAACGCGCCGTACATCTCGCCTTTACCGCGGGCGCCGCCCCGCTGGGCGTCGCCATGCTCCAGCCGCGCAAGGGCTACCCGGGAGCTTCGGCCGGGCACGGGCTCGGGGAAAAGAGCGGCATCCGGGCCACGGGCGTTGCCGCCACCTGGATCAACTCCGCCACCAAGCGTCTGGTGGATCTGATCTCCGCGCGTCACCTCGCACCCGGCGTCGCACTGCTCGCACTGCTGATCGCCATCGTACTCGGTGCCCTGCACGCCTTTTCGCCGGGACACGGCAAAACCGTCGTCGGCGCGTACCTGATCGGCTCCCGCGGCACCCCGCGTCATGCCCTGTTCCTCGGCCTGACCGTGACCATCACCCATACCGTCGGCGTGTTTGCGGTGGGGCTCGCGACCCTGTTCGCCTCGGAGTTTATCGTTCCCGAAAAGCTCTTTCCCATCCTCAGTCTGGTTTCCGGACTGCTCGTGGTTGGCATCGGCTTGGCGCTGTTTATTCGCCGGTTCAGGGGGACGCGGAAGCATAACCATGCGCACGAATCGGATCTGATTGTTGCCCATGCCGGGCAGGGCGAACATGCGCATGCGCACCTGTCCGAACACGAACATAGCCACCATGATCATGATCATCCGCATGAACATGGTCACGAACACCCGCACCACGAGCACCCACATGAGCACGGACATGAGCATGGCCACGGTCATCACGATCATCACGGCCATGATCCTCAGCACGATGCGCTGACACATTCCCACGGCGGGCGCGTGCACACGCATCTGCCGCCCGGCACGCAAGGCGAGCGCATCACCTGGCGCAGCCTGCTCGGGCTCGGAATTTCCGGCGGCCTGATCCCGTGCCCTTCGGCGATGGTGCTGCTCCTGGCAACCATCGCCCTGAACAAAACCGCCTACGGTCTGGTTCTGGTGCTTGCATTCAGCGTAGGCCTGGCCGCCACGCTATCGGGCGTGGGGCTGGGCTTTCTCTATGCCCGGCGCATTTTCGGCAAGGCCCGGATCTCCGGCCGCCTGGTGCAGGCCATGCCGATAGTCAGCGCGGGCCTGATCACCTGCGTCGGCGCCGTGATCTGCTACGGCGCCATCGCCGGCGTCAGCATCCGCATTTGAGCCACCGGTGCAGTCCAGCTTCATCCCATTTATGAGTCCGAAAAAATTACCTACCCTTCGCTACCGCGCGCCGGATGGAAACCGAACGAGTGAGTACCCATTCGTTTTTCTTCTACCATGAAGACCTGTTCCGGAGGTAAAAAATGAAGCACTTGATTGTGATTGTCGCCGCGACCTGTGTTCTCGCACTGGGAACGATGAGTGCCGGTGCGGCTGTCGCCGGACACGAGCCCGACACGCAAGCGCGACAGGCCGTGTGGATGCGCATCAAGTTCCCCACCGGGAGCACGCACATGGCGGTTACCTATGACAAGAGCCTGGTGGCTGCGGCAGCGGGAGCTTTCGATGGATCGTCCGAAACTCAGGGCTGGGGCTTTCGGCCCATCATTCAAAAGGACGGCACGGTCAAGGTCAAGGTATATCGCCTGCACTTCACCAAGAAGGATGGATCGCTCAAGCCCGGAAAGCATCCTCACTACCTCGAAACACTCGCTCCACACCCGCTAGCCACGACGACGCTGCCTACGGATCGTCATATTCAGATCAAAATCATGGGTACCGGGTCCGCCAAGAAGTTAATAATGCAACTCCGCGAGTTAGAACACGTTGCGCAGTGGCAACCGTGAGGCAGCAGGTTTTCTCGACCTGCGATACTGCAGGTCTGGTGCGTACGTCCGTATTCCGGTGAAAACCGCCGCCCATTCAAGTGTGAAATATACCGCCCTTGTCAACATGAACTGCTCCTGAGTTCGGAACACCATGTACGGTGGCGCCCGGCCTCTGCTTGTTTGCCCTGTCCGGCTTACCCTAGACGGGCGGAGATCGTGGTTTGGGCATGGTGTACTCCTGACAAAAGTTAGTTCAGAGTATCCACTAAACCGTAGGAACTATCTGGTCAGGTGGAGCGATTTGTTATGTTCTTTCTTTCCAGCGTTGTGGATCCTGGCTGCCATGCATGACTGCAACCACAACAATAAAGCCTTCTTCGACTCGGTAGAATACGCCAAAAGGAAAGCGGTGAGTCAGCGCACGGCGCGTGCTGCGGTGCATAATCGGGTACAACCCCGACTGTTCAGTAATGCGCCGAAAGGTTCCAAGCACTTCGTCAAGAAATTGCTGGCCAAGTCCCAGCCTTTGTTCTTCGTACCACGTTGCTGCATCCTCGATGTCTTGTTCTGCCTCGGGGCGAACCCGGAGCTCAAGGCTCACAGTCGCTTGCGAATGTTAGCCAAGACTTGATTTGCAGGCCGGCCCGGGTTGCCATCAAGTTCGTAAGCATCTAATCGACGATCAAGTTCTTGCCTCTGCGCTTCCGTTAGAGCAAGCGCACCTTGATCCGCCGCGATGCTCTCCCAGAGTTCTTCGACCAAATGGAGACGCTGCTCCACCGGGAGATCAAGCAATGCCGATGTATTCATAGCCACCTCCTATGCTTTTATCATACTCGAAACTGCCAGACAGAACATAACGCCGGAAATCAGCGGCGCGGGCACTGCGGAGAGTTCCTACGCAAAAGTGGACACTGCGGGTTACGCACATTGGGCCTCGAACTCGATGGGAGACCGGTAGCCGAGTGCTGAGTGTAATCTGTGCGTATTATAAAAGTCGATATAGCTGCGTATAGCCGAGCGCAGCGTGGGTTCGCTATTGAAGTCTCTACGATGGTACATGTCCGACTTCAGGGTCTTGTTCCACGACTCCATGTGTGCGTTGTCCGTCATGCGCCGAGGGCGGTTCACGCTCTGCACCAGCCCGGCTTCGGCCAGGGCCTGCTTGAAGTCGCTGG
>JBOHZI010000136.1:0-6413 GCA_050738295.1 Gammaproteobacteria bacterium | reverse complement strand
CAGAAGTATCGTTCGTACTGTCGTAGCGATAGCGCAACAGCGCATCGCGCGTGCTGAAGTCGAACGATTGCAGCGCCGAGGATTGTTGTCCCGGAAGCAGGATGTTGGTGATCGAATCGTCGGCGTAAAGGGCGCCCAAGGCGTTGGCGTCGATCTGCCCGACCAGCTTTGTGGCCCACTGGGGGTCGGCGATCTGGCGGGTATCGACAAAGTCATTGGGCGTGTTGAACACCCAGGTGCCCTGCATGAAGAAAGGGCGGTTCTCCGGGTAGTCGATAGCGAAAGGCCGGTTGAACGTGGGCTGCAGCACGTCGGGTGCGACTTCGGAAAATGTGGGGTTGAGGGTGGCCGACCATTCCAAGTCCGGTCGGATGGTCCAGCGGGCATCGAGGCCCCCCTTGATTTCGGGGCTGCCGTGCTTAAGACCGGAAGAGGGGTCGGGGCGTTGATCCGTTTGCTGCAGAGTGGCCGCCGGAATAATCTGCAGGTTAGTGCCGTGCGCGTTGATGGGTGTTTCTGTTCGGAATGTCTGGGCCTGGCACATCACACAGTTGTTGTTGAAGTCCAGATGCATCTGAATGATCTGGTGGCGTACGCTGCGCGCCCAGTTGCGGAAAAAGACCATGCGCCAGGTTTGCGGGTTGCCGCTGTGGGGGAACTTGATGGAACGGAAGGGTATCTTCATCACCACGACATAGCCGTTTGGTGTACGTCGTGCGTTGCAGCTCCAGATCGCGTCGAAAGAACTGTATTCGTTGCCCTGCTGGCGGTATGAATCCAGTTCGGTGCCGCCGGCATTACAGAAAAATTCGTAGCCCCATTGCGTGTCGTTGAACGGATTGAAAATCAAACCGACATAGTCGTCGTTGTTGTCGAAATTGTCGCGGGTGCGGTACTTGACGCGGATGTCTCCGGGGTGTGGATCAATGGCCACGAAGCGCAGCCATAGTGCCTGTTGCGTGTAGCCGATGAATACGGTTGTCTTTACAGGAGCGGGTAGATTGTGGCCGGGTTGAATTTCATCAGCGATGGGCACGTGTTCGGCGTGACGCCATGCCGCAGGGCCGGGTTCGCCCTGGGCGCCGACCCAGCCCGACAGATCCGGGATGGTGGAAGGCGTAGCGGCCGTCATGGCCAGAACGGGCGCGGCGCAGCCCAGCGTCAGGGCGGATAGCGCTGCGAGAACAAAGGATCGCATCGGCGGGCTCTTTTACTGTTATGGTTAAATATAACACTATATGACAGTCTGTCAAGCCAATCTGCTTATCCAGGTGTCTTTGTAAAACGTTTTTTGATGGGAAAAAGGCGTAAAAAAGGGCGCCGGTGAGTACCGGCGCCCTGATGGTCGATTTGGCTCTTGTGCTTATTGGTGGAACGGAGCGAGCTTGACGTTCTTGTGGCCGAGCGCATGGGCGACATCGTAGAACGCCTGGTTGGTAATGGCGTGGGCATTGGCATCCAACTTGGCGCCGTACTTGGCGTCGGCATCGTTCATCAACTGAACGTGTATGCCGTGCGATAGGGCATGGTCGAACAAGTAGCCGGCCCAGAATACGCCGTCCTTGTCGGTGCCGGCCTTCACCAGCGTGGTCGCGAGCTCGATGCCCGAGAGTTTGGCAGGCGGTGGCAGCTTGATGCCCTTCTTCTTGACGATTTTCAGGGTATCGGCAACATAAAAGTTCATCACCTTGACCCAGTCTTTAACACGCTTGGCGCCGTATTGCTTGGTGAGCTTGGCCACTTCGGCCTTAACCGTTTTATGGCCCAGCATGTGGTTGAGCGCGGTGACCAGCGAGAAGTGTCCGGGGCCGCCACCCGCCTTGACCAAGGCCACCGTCACGGCCAGCGCGGGCTGGCCATTGTAAATCGGGCCGCCAAAACGGTTGGTACCCATGGAATGCATACCCATGGAGGAGTGCTTCATGGATGAATCTTGCATGGACGATTTGTGCATCGACGAATCGTTCGTGCTTGATTGGCCGGCCATGGCAGTACCGGCGACCAGGAGACTGGCGGCGGCGATGCCGCCCAGGGTGGCTGCAAAGCCGGATTTCATTGATATGTTCATCATTCTTGTCCTCTGTGAAAGTGAATGTGCGCGGTATTTCCGCGTAACCCATTAACTATACGCTCAAAGGGGCGTTTGGATGCGGCCGACAGGCAGCAGGCGGTCACTTTTAGCGGCTGAAAGACGGCATCCGGGTGGCTGTGCGGCGTTTATGTGTCAGATAAATCCTACCGCATCCAAAACGCCCGGTGTTGCGTATACCTCTACGGGACCCAAGGGGGCCTCTATCATTTATGTTGAAAAGAGGTATATACCGATGAAACTGAAACCACTCGTTCTGGCCGTAGGTTTGGGGCTTCTGCCCCTCGCAGCCTTCGCGTCCAGTCACCGTGAAGCACCGTTCGTCGCCGCCCATCCGACGGTAGATGCAACGGACTTCTATATGTTCATGAGCTACGAACCTAACCGCACCGGTTACGTGACGCTGCTCGCCAACTACGATCCGCTGCAGGACGCCTACGGGGGGCCGAATTACTTTGCCCTCAATCCCAATGCGGTCTATGACATCCGTATCGACAACAATGGCAATGCCAAACCAAACATCGTCTTCCGCTTCAAGTTCAAAAACACCTATCAAAACCTCACGGTTCCAGCTGGCGGGACCGCCAACACGGCTGTGCCTTTGATCAATATCGGCCAGATTACGCCGAGCGATCAGACCAAACTCAATCGCGTCGAGACCTATACCGTAACCGAGTACAATGGCGATCCCCGCACCACGCAGGGTCAGCCACTGGCCGGCACCAGCGACGGTGCGACGACGTTCACCAAGCCGGTGGACAACATCGGCAACAAGTCGATCCCCGACTATAACGATTACGCCAACCAGTACATCTATACCGTGAACATACCTGGCTGCTCCAAGACGGGTCGGGTGTTTGTCGGTCAGCGCAAGGACGGCTTCGTAGTCGATCTGGGCGAGGTGTTCGATCTGGTGAACCTCAACCCGGTCGGGCCGCGCAACGGCACGCAAAACACACTGCACAACAAGAACGTGACCACACTGGCGCTGGAAGTACCCGCGAGCTGCCTTACGGCTTCGGGTGGAAGCGATCCGGTGATCGGTGGCTGGACGACGGCAAGCCTCCCTCAGGCCCAGGTGATCAACCCGAGCCCCACCAACGAGAGCAATTCCACGGTGGTGGGCGGTGCCTATACGCAGGTCTCACGCCTGGGTGCGCCACTCGTAAATGAGGTGGTCATCGGCCTGCCCGACAAGGATCGCTTCAACAACAGTCAGCCTGCGGACGATGGCCAGTTCCTGCACTACGTGACCAACCCCTCGTTGTCCGTGCTGCTGAACGTGTTGTTCGGCAATGCAGCCCTGGTGCCGCATACGCCGCGTAACGATCTGGTGGCTGCGTTCCTGACCGGCATCAAGGGTTTGAACCAGCCGGCCAACCTGCAGGCTCCGGGCGAGGAGTTGCGTCTCAACACCTCGATTGCTCCGACCGCACCGGCCAAGCAGAGCGATCTCGGTGTGCTCGGCGGCGACGACGCGGGCTTCCCGAATGGTCGTCGTCCCTATGACGACGTGGTCGACATCGAGCTGCGCGCTATGGAAGGCGTTCTGTGCGGATTCAACTCCGCCATGAACTGTGGCGACGAGACGACCGATCCGAACAAGGGCGCGCCCTACACCGACGGTGCAGAGGCTGCCGGTGCGGACGCCGCTAGCGAGGTGGTGAGCGGCGACGAATACGCCGACGACACCTACCTGGACGTGTTCCCCTACCTCGAGCCGCCGTTGCCGGGTTCGCCCAATGGCAGCAACGGCACGCCGGCTAATTGAGGAGGTGCGACATGAAAAGCAATCTCACAGTGAAACTCAAACTCACGGGCTATGTGGCCGCGCTGAGTCTGGCGGGAGGGCTGCTGGCAGCCTGTGGTGGCGGGAGCAGCAGCTCCGCTCCTCCGCCTACGCCTCCTCCGCAGCCGCCACCTACCAACAACAGCTTCACGGCCTTCGTCAAGACGCAGTTGAAGCAACCGGGTACGGCCACCCCGGCCGTGGTCAACGGAGTGGATTTTACATTCTCTGACCTCAATAACCCGGGTGCTTACTGTGATGTCCTTCCGCCAGCCACTACCGGTCCCTGTGCCGGCGGCGGTGGTTAGACACTACTAGCACTTTGTGCTTTTTGGCCCTCGTGCATTCAATTGCACGAGGGCCTTTTTTATGGCATTCGCAATAGCGTGTAAAAGCGAGAACGCATTTTGGGACTCGGCGATCGATGCTTGCGGCGGTAGATTTATTGCTTCCGCCACTCATCCCGATGGCTGCCCTATGGTGCTAAACGCAATGGCCTGATCCCGGCCACTTCCGGCCATTCGTTCCGATTCATCGACATAATGTGTGACAGAAATCCGGGATCGGAGATCTGGTTCGCAAGATGTGCATAGCATACGAGACGGCAGTTTCGGTTTGGTGGTCGTTTTTACAGTGTCAGCCATCAGGAAAATTTTAGGTTGTATAAAACGACATCTCTGCAAACTAGCGTTGTCATTTCAGCTTTTATCTTGAATTAGGCTACCCAGCCTGCTATATTCCAGCACGTCTATTTCTAGTTCAACGGCGCTACGCGCCGTTGAACGGATTGGCGATATGCGGTCAAGAGGGGGCATACTAAAATCATGAAGCCAAACGATTACCGTAACCGCCCACGATCTGACTCGGCCCCTTCGTTCGGCACCCGCGAGGCGCGTAGCGGCGTCGAACTAGCAATGACACGTCCATCGGGAGCCGGGCATCGAGCCCGACTCCCGATAGACCGCATATCGCCAACGCGTTAGGCGCGGAGGAAGGTTCGTGGCAATTTCCCAAAATATCGACGACTACGTTCAATTCGCCACGAACTTCGTCAGCCTATCAGTTTCGCTCCATTCGCTGAAGCTGACGCAGCACGATAGATCTGAAATGGGCGAGTGGTACGTAACATTCGAGAATAGCGAGTTCATATTGTCTGTGTCACAAGATAGAATCGGCTACGTCTCAATTGATCTCGGCTCAAAAGTACGGCCCAAGCGGCACGCCCATTTGCGTGGCCCATGGTCAATAGCTCATCTACGTGGGTTCATTGACGGCATAAACAACCACTACCAATTTGAAGATATTAAGGAAGAAGGCTGTTGGCTCGCAAGACAATGACTCGAAAGTATTTTGCACAGAGGTCCTGAATTCTGAAGAGTTGAATTCTTGGTCTATCAGGGCTTCACGCAGGCAATTCGGAAATTGAGTGAGTAATGTGCTGACCGGCCGGGGAGATAGGTAACAAAAAAGTCCTGGGACATGGGTTACACATTTCGACGTTTTAGCCTGCCATATTGATCCTCGATGCGCATGTAGCGCTCATGTAGGCGCCCGATCTTGAGGGGGCCGAAGTAGACATTCCAGATTCCATCATCGATTTCCTCAAGGCCGACGTATTCGCCGGCGCAGACGATAGAGACATTGACCCACGCGCAGTTCCAACGGATGCCGCCATTGGCGCTTACGTATCGAACCTCGAAGCGATCGGGGTACGCTAGCGGCGGAACTTTATCCGGCATGGGGCGCGGCGAGTAGGCGTAGGCGGATGCCGGCGTGTGCTGGTCCAGGGCTTCGTGGGGGCGCTCATAATTGAATTCATCCCGGAAGCGGTTGAATTTGCGCTGCTGGGCGGCAAGATTGCCGGCGGGCGGGCGGGTAGCCTCGGCTTTGAGGGTGCGATGCATCCGTTCGTGACGGCCGTTTTGTTGCGGCTTGCCCGGTTCGATGAGTTCAGGCAGTATGCCCAGCCTTACCCACCAGGCGGACAGGGTGGAGAGCCGTGCCAGCGTGTGGGTGGCGAAGGGCACGCCGTTGTCGGTGCGTATTCGCCGGGGCAGGCCGAATTCTTTGAATAGGCGTGTGAATACCGGCTTGGCGCCGGCCACGGCCGTCGAATGAAGCGCCTGACAGCCGAGCAGGAAACGACTGAACCCGTCGGTAACGGTGAGCGGGTAACAGTAGATCCCATCGCCGGTCTTGAACTGCCCTTTGAAGTCAGCACACCAGGTATCATTGGGTGCGAGGATCTGGCTGTTAGGTTTGCCCGGGTGGCCGATGCGGCGCCGCTTGGGCTTCCTGGGGACCAGGCCATTGCGCCCAAGGATATCGCAAACCGTTGAGCGATGCGGCAGCAGGGTATGCGGGAAGCGCTTTTGCACCAGGGGGATGAGCTTCTTGGCACCCCATGAAGGATGGCGTTGGCGCGCCTGAACGAAGGCCGCGACAATTTGCGGGGCGGTTTCGTTCGGGGAGCGATGTGGCCTGCGTGACCGCTCCTCAAGACCGGCGGGACCGCAGCGGATGTAGCGCTCGATC
>JBOHZI010000135.1:0-6428 GCA_050738295.1 Gammaproteobacteria bacterium | reverse complement strand
TGCCCCGGTAGCTCAGTGGATAGAGCGACCGCCTCCTAAGCGGTAGGTCGCAGGTTCGACTCCTGCCCGGGGCGCCAATTCGAGCCTGCCCGATCGAACGTGCAAACCGGAGAACAGAAGGCTATAGTGTCTCCATGGATGGTTTGCCCAAAGAAACAAGGCGGGTTCTGGGGCTGGCTGCGGCCTGCGCGCTCGCCGCGGCAGGTGCCTGCACCAACGCGGATGATCACCCGGCGGCGGGTACTACGCAACCTGCGGCACCTGTGACTCCGGTTTACGCCGCGTCGGCGGCCAGCCACTCCGGCCCGCACGGATCCCGCATGGCACCGAATTGCGTGCCCTATAAAGCGTCCGGATCGCACACGATCTACCCCTCCGTGGTGCGTACCGCGCAAGCCAGCCGTTCCCCGCCGGTCAGCAGCCTGCCGACAAGGGAGAAGGGCCCTCCCCCGGCCACACTACGCGAGATACCTTTGGGTCGAATACAGCCGTGGGCGGAGCGTTGTCCGCCACCGTCCACCGCACCCGCTCCGCGCAGCGGTTATAAAACTCAGTCTTTCGCTTCGAAGTCGAGGGCGGCGGAGTTGATGCAGTAACGCAGGCCCTTGGCGCCGGGGCCATCCGGGAAGACGTGGCCCAGATGCGCATGGCAGTTGGCGCAGCGTACTTCGACTCGGCGCATGCCGTGACTGGTGTCTTCGTGCGTTTCGATGCGCCCTTCATCGGCAATGTCGCTGAAGCTCGGCCAGCCGCAGTGGGCGCTGAATTTGGTGCCCGAATCGAACAGGTCGTTGCCGCAAACGATGCAACGATATTGCCCGTCTTTAAAGTGATCCCAGAATTCGCCGGTAAAGGGCCGCTCGGTGCCGGCTTCCTGGGTGACTTGCCAAGCCTGATCGCCAATGCGCTCACGCAGTGCTTTCTGTTCGGTTTTGTTTCCGGCTTTCATGCGTCGATTTTAACGCGAGTGCGCCTCGCTGCAAAGGCAAAAGCGCCGCCGCCCGCGACCAGCGTGAAATAGAACACACTGCCGCGCCAGACGAGGAGCATGAGGCCGAGGTCGTGGCGGTTCAACCACGGTAGCAGTAGAGCAGCGAACACCGCCTCGACGGTGATCGTGCCGCCCGGGAGCAGCGAGAGTTGGCCGGCAAACAGGGCGAGCACCTGCACCGCGAGCAGGTAGGCCCACGGCACCGGGGCGTGCATGCCGGCGGCCACCAGCGGCAGAATGGCGAACCGCGCCGCCCAGTAGGCGGCTGCGCAGGCAATAAGCAAGGCAATCGCCGGGCGCGGCAGGCGGGATACTTCGATGAGGCTGTGACGAAACCGCAGGCTCCAGGCGATGAAGCGACGCCGACGCTGCGGCGCGAAACGCAACCGCGTGAGCAGCCAGGCGGCGAGGCCGAGCAGTCGGCGATATTCCACTATCGCGGCCAGGATCACGATCACGATGCCCGCACAGAGCGCGAAGGAAATGATGAACAGCTCCCACGGATGAGCGCCGCGATTTGCCAGGGCCAGCCCGACGGCACTGGCGGCGAGTGCGGCGGCAAAGATGAACTGATCCAGCAGTCGTTCCAGGGCAAAGAGCGCGGTCGCAACGGCCGAACCCACACCAACGCGACCGAGCAGGAAGATATAGGCGGCGATGCCGGTGAGTCCGCCGGGCCCGAGGGCCGCGCCAAAGTCGCCGCCGGCGGAAATCAGATACGCTCGACCGAAACTGAGGCGACAGTGGTTGGCGCGGGTAAGCAGTTGCACACGCCCGGCATTGGCGATCCATCCGGCCAGCATGAGGGCGGGGGCGCCGGCAAGCACCCAGATGGGGAGCGTGCCGAGACGCGCGAACACGCCGAAGCCGCTGAGCACTACTGGTGCGGCAAAACTCAGCGCGAGCGCTAGAACGGCGAGCACAAGCCCACTGCCGCGGCGGGCCCGCACCCGGTCGAAAGCCCTTTTCAGACGGGGTAGTGTGCGAGCGAACACAGGACGTGGTACGTATCGCGGGTATGGGCCGGTGTCGGGCGGGACGCGGCGTGCTGCAGGCCCGTATCGGCAAAATGACGGTCGATGTGCGTGCCGAGGAGCGCCTCGATACGCGGCTGCGCAGAACCGTCGAGCATCTGATCGTAGTGCATGAACAGCCAGTCACCCTGGTGGCGGTGGTGGTTCAGTATGTGGCCGTACATGGCGAGCCAGATTGCATACACCTCGTCTTCACTGAGGCGTATGTCGGGATACAGTGTGGCGCATTCCTTGAGGATGCTGGTGGCTGTGCGCCCGGGCTCGCGGAAGATGCACAGAAAGGCGGTATCGCGTGGCAGGTAGGGTCGCCACGCAGGCAGGGTGTAACAAAAGCGTGGGTCCTTGAAGGCGAACGGACGGCGTTCGAGTTGGCTGCGGATGCGGCGCACGAGACGGGGCGAAGGGGCGTGGATTGGCGTGCCCACGGGAACCTCGGCGAGCCAGCGCTCGGAGGGGAACCATGCACGCCAGATGCGTAGAAACCATTGTGTGCTGCGCGAAGGGGTCAGCGGCTTGAGCAGACGTTCGTTAATGGCGTTGATCTGCAGCGATTCGAAAAATCCCTTGGGGTTGGCCTTGCGCGCCCGGTACAGGTTGCCGCCCATGTAATAGCCGGCATCAGCCAGGCTGCCTGCGAGCATGCTGGTGCCGCTGCGGCCGCACCCCAGGATCAGGCAGTTGCGCATTGAACTCCGAACGTTTCTTGTAATTGCACTCGATTATACGGCGATCGGTATTTTAGAAGCCTGTCGAGTCTAGGGTGATTCTACTGCGCGAGCGGGAGAACGGCATAAATATTCCCGCTTTTTCGTTGCGTAGAACGACTATGCGCCTCAAAACCCCGAACATTTCTGCTCGTCCTTCCACTGCGCTCGTTACGAACTCCTAAACCCGACAGGCTTCTAGATCCAGAAAGTGAAAACGCTCATCGGCAACATGCGTGCGACCGGGTTTGAAGGCGATGCGGCGGACAAAACGCGGACCGTCGTAAACGAAGGTGTGGAACTCACCGTTTTCGCCGCAGGGATCGACGGTCGCGGGCAACTCTTCGAGCAGGGTGGCGTCGTAGTCGCGGCCGAGAAACACTGGGCTCAGTTGTTCGTTATCGACGCAGCACAGCACCGCCCGGTAGCCGTTTGTAATAAATTCGCGGCCGAGAATATCGGTTGGTGTGTGCCACAGCGGAAAGCAGGTTTCCAGCCCGAGCGCTTGCATCTGGGCTTCGCGGAAGGCGCGCACGGCGGCCAGATACAGGTCGCCGAATGCAACGCCGGTAACGCCGCGATCGACCAGAGGCAGCAGCGTAGCGGCGAAACGATCGCGGTAGGTATCGTTATCGGCAGCGTTCGGCATCCGGCACTTGGCGAGCGTCATGTCGAGGGCGCCAGCCTGGGCATCCAGGAGCGCTTCGCGCACGCCGTGCATGCTGATGCGCCCGTACGGGTCGGTCACGGTGGTGATCAGGGCCTCAATTTGTACGCCGCGTGTGGCTTCGAGTGCGAGCAGTGCCATCAGGCAGTCCTTGCCGCCGCTCCAGGCAAGCGCCACGCGCTTCATTTCGTTGCTGCGTGTTTTTGGGATCGCTTGCGCAGTGCCATGATCAGTGCCGGTATCAGCGACACGATGACGGCCCCAAGCACGATCAACGTGAGGTTGTCACGCACGAAGGGGATATTGCCGAAGAACATGCCCATGGCGAACTGGCTGCTCACCCACAACGCTGCGCCGACCACCGTGTAGCCGAGGTAAATCCAGCGCGGCATTCGGCCGATGCCGGCGACGAACGGCGCAAACGTGCGGATGATGGGCAGGAAGCGGGCAATCACGATGGTCTTGCCGCCGTGGCGTTCGAAAAAAGTGTGAGCCTCTTGCAGGTAACGCTGATTCAGCCAGCGTGAGTGGCTGCTAAAGACGCGCGGCCCCAGCGCGCGCCCGATCTCGTAGTTGGACACATTGCCCAATATTGCGCCGGCCACAAATACGGCCACGGCTGCGGGCCAGTATAAATGTCCGGCTCCGGCCAGTGCCCCCGCCACGAAAAGCAGCGTGTCGCCGGGCAGGAAGGGTGTGACCACAAAGCCGGTCTCGGCAAAAATAATGATGAACAGCAGTGCATATACCCACAGGCCGTAGTGCTGAGTGAAGGTGGCCAGATAGCGGTCCAGGTGCAGGAGAAAATCGAGGATGTGCTGCATGTTTGCGCCCGTTCTTATGGCGACAGTCTACCTGCAAGGTAGAATCGGCACATGGAAACCAACGACCCCGGCAGCGTCAGGATCGAACCCGCCACTCCGGCGCGGGCCAGCGTCATCTGGCTGCACGGCCTCGGCGCCGATGGTCACGATTTCGAACCGATCGTGCCGCAATTCGGGCTGGCGGCGGATTTGCCCGCGCGTTTTGTGTTCCCGCATGCGCCGGTGCGTCCGGTTACTTTGAACGGTGGCATGCCCATGCGCGCCTGGTTCGATATCGACCGGCTCGATTTTGAAGCGCGGAGCTGGGACGAATCCGGCGTGGCCGCGTCCGTGGCCCGCGTGGAGGCGTTGGTGACAGCCGAAATCGCTGCCGGCATCGAACGCTCGCGCATCGTCATCGCCGGGTTTTCGCAGGGCGGCACGATTGCTCTCGAATATCTGATTCGGCACGGAACGGGCCTGGCCGGCATCATGGCGCTATCCACTTTTCACCCGGCTGGCATTAACGGAGTAGCCGCGCCCGACGGATCGCGGCCGGAAATCTTTGCCGCACATGGGACTGCCGATCCGGTGGTGGCCTATGCGCTGGGCGAACGTTCTCTGGCCGCGTTCGCTCGCGCCGGTTACACGGTACGCTGGCATCGTTACCCGATGGTGCATCAGGTGTGTCCGCCGGAAATCGCAGCCATTGGTGCTTGGCTGCAAACGGTTCTGAGCGAGTAACGAGCGTCTATATTTTAGGGGCGGGAAGAAATTATTCGGTGGCGAGCAGGTGCTCGATTTCGGCGAAGCTCTGCGCACGTCCAGCGGAATTGATGGCTACGCCAAGCTGATGCCCGATCTGGGTGATCGAAAAAATGCCACGTACCGTAACTTGTTCTCCCGCGGCGGTTTCGGTAACCAGAGCGTGCTGGCGTCCGTGCTGGCGTAGCAGTTCGACAACGTCGCGCACCTGTGCGTGATTGAGGGCGGCAAGTGAAGTAGTCTCGATCTGTGTGGCGGGAGTCATGACCTGCGCGACCGTCAATGCATTGTGCGAAACTCTTTCACGTGCCGCGGCAGTCAACGCGCCCTCGCTATGGAGATCACGGTAGGTGATCAGGCCTGCGAGCAGGCCGCGACTGTCAAGCACCAGCAGCAGGTGCACGCCGGCGCCGATCATCAGTTTTTCCGCAAATTCGAGTGTCTCGCCGGGCGAGATCGTGATGGCCCGATGGTTTTGCAGGTCGGTCATGACCGTGAGAGCTGAGTCTTCCGGGCCGCACTTCGCGTAGGCTGCTTCGGGACGCGAGAGATGGGCGGAGGTGTTGAGCAGCGGCTGGGCCGTGAGTTTTGTCATGAGATCGGTTGGGTAAAGTCTAGATCTAATATTTTACTGTACACCGCTCGGGGCTTGACAGAAAGATGCACAGTGGCTAACGTTTGCACCCATGAGACAGATGCGTATCAATCAGGCATGGTGGTGGCCGGGAGCAAAGGCTGCGGGTTGACCCTGTCTGTTTGACGCCTCGGCGTCCGGAAGAATTCAGGAAAGCCCGCTTTGGCGGGCTTTTTTCGTTTTAGCTACTGGGAGAATTGGGGACACATGTTTTTTGTGCTTAAACCCGAAGTGACGGCAGAGGAGCGGGAACGCTTCCTCGAGGAATTGCGGACGCAGGATCTGACGCCGCTGGCGGTGACCGGCAACGGCACCCGTGCCTATGGACTGGTGGGGCCGAGCTCGGTGATCGGTGGTTTGGCGTTGGATCGCCATCCCCTGATCGAAGAAGTGATACGCGATTCGGCACCCTACAAGCGGGCAAGTCGGGCCATGCGTCCCGACGATACGGTGGTGTCCGTCGGTGGCGTACAGGTGGGCGGCGAACAGTTTGTGGTCGTGGCTGGCCCGTGTGCCGTGGAGAGCGAAGCCCAGATTGAAGCGGCAGCCGCGGCGGTCAAGGCCGCGGGCGCACGTGCGTTGCGCGGCGGCGCTTACAAGCCGCGCACCAGCCCTTACAGTTTTCAGGGCCACGGCCCGGAGGCACTCGACATGCTTGCCGGGGCCAGTCGCCAACACGACTTGCCGGTGGTTACCGAAATTCTCGATGCCGCCGATCTACCGCACTTCGTGGATAAGGTTGGCGCGCTTCAGGTGGGCGCACGCAACATGCAGAACTACGCTTTGCTCCGCGCGGTCGGGCGCAGCGGGTTGCCGGTGGTGCTCAAGCG
>JBOHZI010000134.1:0-6453 GCA_050738295.1 Gammaproteobacteria bacterium | reverse complement strand
TTGCAGGCCAGCTACCTGGCTATCGCCACGAGCGCTTTAAAACTGCAAATCTTCACGGCCATGGCTACATTGCGTGCCGGGTATTGGCAGAACATCCAGCAAAAACCGGTCCGCGACGATTACCTGGTAGCCGGCAACCTAGGCTACCAATACCTGATCGGGCCGAAAGATGATCTGACGGAACCGCCGTCCGATCTGCCGAAAGACTGGTAGCCCCATGCGTAACTTCCTGTTCCTGGCCGCAGCACTGTGCATCAGCGCATTCGGCATCTGCGGCTACGGCGAGTCGGCCATAGCCGCCTCGCCGAACTCACAGAACGCGCCATTGAGCCAGGCCGACATCAAACTCTACCTCTCGGTGATGCGTGCGGCCGCTGCGCGCGTGCGCCATCCCACGTGGCGGATGTCGCAGCCTTGCAACGCGCCAAGACGGATGAGACCGCACAGAACAAGGCAGCGGCGGCCAACAAGCCGGTTATGGCCAAAATCAACGCCGCCATGCAGGCGAGTCAGGCTGCGTTCCAACACGGCGACCCGGACGCCGCGCGCGCGGCTCAGACCAGCATCGGCAAGGACATGGCCCTGGTGCAGACGCCGACCATCGATGAACATGCCGACGATCTTGCCCAGGCTTTTCGCAGCGGTCAGGTCGATAGCCTGGTCGTGCAAGAACGCCACATCGACTCGGACCGCTACGACAGTATCGTCAGCCGTGTCGAGGATGCGGTGCGCAGCCCCTACGCCGCCTACGGCGATGGCGGCGGTGGCGTAACGATGACCGCCGAACAGAGCCGGCAGGCGGCAGCGTACGAGGCAGCGCTCGCCGGCTGGCGCAAGGATCTGGCCCCGTATCGCGGCGAAATCGAGGCTCTGGAAAAAGTCGTGCGTGAGCCGCACTACGGTAACTGACCGCGGCAAACACATTGCAACCATCCACCCAGGAAAATACGAGGATCTGCTTATGAACATTCGAACACTCTTGACGACGATGGCTTTGGCGGGTTTGCTTGCAGGCGTCACTGCGCCCGTGCAGGCCGCATTGCCGAGCGCCGGTAACCAACGCATCCTCTCCAGGGACGGAGCCTGTGAAATAACCGTTCCCGCCGGCTGGAAACTCGACAAGTGGGACAAGAACGACGCCGGTGCACCGGACAAATCCATCAGCGCAAGCATCGAGAGTCCGCGTCCCCACTTCACCCTGGCTCAGGTGAAACCGATCGTGGAAGGCAGCCTGAAGCCGGTCAAGGTATTCGAGGATAGTTCGCAACGGCTCTGGTACCACTACCAGTTCGACCAATACGGCGCGGGCACTCACTGGTATATCGGCGTGCCGCGCAAGGGCGGCATCTGCGCCGCGACCATCATCTTCAAGAACGCGGCGCAGACCGATTTGGCCAAGCAGATCGTAATGTCGGTCAAACCGGCGCCGTAAACCACAAATCAAGGAATATTCGTCATGCAGATCCGTTACCGATTATTGCCGTGCCTTGTGGTTTTCACTGGCGTGATGTTCGCCGGCCATACGGCACTTGCGGCATCGTCGCCCAAATACTTTCCGTCCGATCATTACCGCTACGGCAGCGAGGATTGCGGCGCCGGAAACTGGCGGGCATTGACCTCGCAGGAGAAAACGTATTTTGCGAATTACTCCGGGGTGCGCAACGCCTTGCCCGCGGCTCCGGCCGGTTGGCAACTGAAAGTCATTCCGGATGCGGTCCGCGCCATGGTCTGTGTGAACGACGGCGCCGGCGATTCCGATAAAGCCAATTCGACCGACTACACGATCGAGGTGCTCGGGGAATACAGCCGAGCGATGACCGCCGATGATCGCAATAAATATGTTGAAGCGGAAACCGGAAGCCCACGGAACCAGAAACAAATGGACGCTTTGACCCACGACAGAAGCGCGTCCGTGCGGATTGCGGTCAATTTCACGACGGACCACATGACGGTTCCACCCAAATGCGGTGGTGCGTTTAAAAAACTCGATCTTGCCGGCGGGACCGCTTATCTTTGCCCGGTTGCTACCGCGCACAATCCTCGCGACATCAATACCACGATGCCCACGAGTTATGAAAACAATACGGCATCGGAAAAGATTATCGCGATGTTCGGGTTCTCGAAAGCCGACAGAGACGAAAATTACACCCCGGTGCCTGCCGGCAAAATGGTCTTCGCCCCGACGGGAATGGATTCCGACCATCCGATGCAGATGCACAACGTTCTCGTTACGATCCTGTCCGACAACCCGGCGCGTAGCGAGCAGCTTTTCAAGAGCGTAAATTTCCGTTCACTGCAAAAATTGCTTCACTAAAACGGCCTTTATTACCCTTGCTTACATCCAACAGGAGAATCGTCATGAACATGCAAACTTTGAAAATTTCCCGCTTCTTGGGTCTCGCTCTAGCCGGTGTCGCACTCGCCTGCGCAATGTCCGGTGCGTTTGCCGCCGGCACCACGGATCAGGATGCGGACATGCAGGCAGTCAACAACTTTCGCTTAGACGACCAGGTGCTCACACGATACACGGCCGTATTAAAAAATCTCGTTACGCTCCAGAAGCAGCACCCCGAAGTGATGAAGCAGATGAACAAGGATGGCGATAGCTCGGACACCCAGACGATCGGGCAAGCCATCGCCGTGATCAACCGGCATCCGCAGGTTCGCGACGCCGTCACC
This sequence comes from Gammaproteobacteria bacterium, assembly GCA_050738295.1. Classification (GTDB taxonomy): domain Bacteria; phylum Pseudomonadota; class Gammaproteobacteria; order JAKDMP01; family JAKDMP01; genus JBAUSV01. Next base: position 3,774 of record JBOHZI010000134.1, on the reverse strand, counting down.
CGCACCGGCATGAGCGTCGCCAACTACATAACGTGCACCTATGCCCTGGTGCAGACTGCCGTACGGGCCATGGCGCTCAAACAGGGGGCTCCTGCCTCATCGATACCGAGCGGAATCCCGACCGACAACCTGCACTATTACCAGGCGAACAAGGTCAGATTCGACGCATTGAACAAGTTGATGGCGCAGACGAGTTCCGACTCTGACCAGTGACGGAAGAAACGCGAAGCACGGATTGCGCTACGGCAACTGACCGTGTGGACAATCGCATTACAACCATATACCCAGGAAAATACGAGGATAAACCAATGAACCAGACGAAACTCCTGATTGCGATGGCCCTGACCGGCCTGCTCGCAAGCACCGCGGCACAAGCCGCCACGTCCGCCGGCGGCATGCGCCTCGTGACCAGGCAGAAGACCTGCGAAATGACCGTGCCCGCCGGCTGGAAAATCAACAAGTGGCTCAAGAGCAGAGCGAGCGCGCCGGACGACTCGGCCACCGCGGGGCTTTCCAGCCCGGATACCGGCTACAACCTGTCTCAGGCGAAACCGATCGTGGAAGGCAGCCTGAAGCCGATCAAGATTTTCGAGGACACCCCGCGGCGATTCTGGTACCAGTACAAGACCAGCGCCGGCCCGGGTATCGGTTGGTATGTCGGCGTCCCCTTCAAGGATGGTATCTGCACGGCGCTGATCGCTTTCAAAAATACATCGCAGACCGAAATGATCAAGAAAATCGTGATGTCTGTCAAGGCAATTCGATAACGCCGAGGGCGACAGGATGCTGGCGCTCCCACTATGCTATCTCCTGGAGCGCCGACATCGCCGGCTTGTTCGGGCTCAACCGCCCTTGCGCAGTTCGGCGTCTCCCGAGCCGGTATCCAGATCGACCTGCACGGCACCCGCACCACCTGACAGGGTGTAGGAGTGATGACTGCCGTGGATGGTCGCCGGAAAATCGGTATCCACATCGCCGCTGCCGGTGGAAATGCGACCGCCGATCACGGTGTCGGCGGGAAAGTACATGACCACATCGCCTGAACCCGCATTGCCGTTGATCGTAGTGCCCGTCGCGAGCTTGCGCCAATGCACCACTATATCGCCCGAACCGGTGGTGATGGAAGCGGACTTCGCCACCGCATCATTCACGGTGATATCGCCGGAACCGGCATCCAGATTCAATCCGCCGGTCATACCGCTGAATCGGATGTCGCCGGAACCGGTATGCAATGTGGTCGAACCCGCTGCGTTGTCGATGCTGGCCTGCATGTCTCCGGAGCCGGCGCGCACATCGAGGCGTTTCGAGGCGGCGTTTACAAATACATCGCCGGAACCGCTCTCACCCTTGATCGAGGTGGTGGCGCCGACATTGTCGAAACGGAAATCGCCGGAGCCCAGACGGTAGTTGAGCGCCATGGCCATAGGCATCGCAACCGTCACCCGCGTCTGCGGGCTCTCGCCCCAACTGAAGTGCCAGCCATGATTGCGCGGTGAACGTACGACGACATCGTCGCCGCTCGCGCTGACCGTGGATGCATAGCGCGCGACAACTTTCGCTTTTGCGTCTTTGGAATCGGCGTCGGCCCAGATGTCGGTGGTCACGCTGACCGTATTACCGGTCTTGATATTCACTACGACATCAGAACTGCCAAGTACCAGACGCACGGCTCCGTCGGAATGCGCCGGCATAGTGGCGACCTTATGATAGATCAGCGGCGGGCGAGCCAGCGCCAACACGGGCAAGGCAAGCAGCACGCCGAATAGGACGCATCGGGTCGATTTGTTCATGAGAAATATCCGCTCAAGGTGTGTTACAAGTGTAGCACAGTAATTCGGCGGATGCGGCGTTTTATTCTGTGCTCAGTTTCAGGAGAGTGATCATCCCTGTCTGCCCGGAACTACTTATCTGACAGGATTCGGATAAACTTCGCCATAGCCACCATATATTGTTCTGCGGAGACTCATAATGACAAGTTCGCACTCGCCTCGTTCTCTGGTCTGGCCGCAAGTTACCCTAGCAACCGCACTGATGCTTCTGACTGCCGGCTGCAACGACAACGGCGCAAAAGTATCCGCCCCGCTGGCCGCGATTACGCCCATTGCGAACTGCATAGTGGACAGCGAAAACGATGTGGAAATCGGTGGTCCGGATGCCAATCCCGGCTGCCAGAACGTGGAAATGGAGCCGTCCTCCACTAATCCGTCCTCGTTCGACGAAATCCGCATCGAAGACGGCGGCATCTTGACGATCCTCGGAGGCGCTTCGAGCCAGGCCGACACGTCGACCGTCCATACGCGAGATGCCATACCGACCGTGCCTCTGGAAACGCCGGTACGCGAAATCTGCGTCGGCAACGGTGGCACGTTGCAATTTGACCAAGGCACTGCGGACAAACCGATCACGAACAAGAACAAAGTCATCTTGGAATTCCTGGGTAGCCGTCATTCCGCCAATCCCGAACAAATCTGCAAACAGGAGCCCACTTTCAAGAAAGGCATCGATGTCGAAACCGGCGGATCGCTCTTGATGTACGGCGCCAAGGGCGTGCCCTCCCGCGATGGCGTGAGCTGGACGACATTGGCCGCACCAGCAGGCAGCCAGATCCAAGGCGCCAAGGTGAAAAGCACAGGCACCACAACACTCAAACTGACTGCCGATGTAACCAAGGGACTCGAAGGCTGGGAGCCCGGCGACTGGATCGTGGTGGCTACCACCGACTACGTGCCCTTCCACAGCGAGTTCGTGCAGATCGTAAGCGTCAAATCGAACTCCGGAGATGGCAGCACGGTGACGTTGATGCAGCCGCTCAAGCATTACCATTTCGGCAGCCCGGCGCCCTCCACCGGCACCTGCACGGATCGGCTTGGGAAAACCGAACCCGCTTCTTTTTGTGACGGCGCGGACAAGAACTACGGCGTGGACGAGCGCGCCGAGGTCGGACTCATCAGCCGCGACATCGAACTCGTTTCGGACGTGCCGGAGGAGGCCGACAGCCTGCACTGGGGCGGCGAGATCATGATCCACGCCGGCTTCAAGAAGGTCGCCATCCAGGGCGTACGCTTGTCGAAGTTCGGCAAGGACCAGCTCGGCAGCTATCCGATCCATTTCCACATGGTGGGCGACATCGCCGCCGCGCCGAACCCCGGGACGGCAAATGCCCTGATAGACGCCGACAGCATTGACCACAGCTATAACAAGTGCATCACGATTCACAACACCGCAAACCTGACGATCCAAAACAATGTCTGCGCCCGCATCGTGGGCCACATCTTCTACGAGGAACTCGACAGCACCGCACAGGCCGACGACGGCAACATCGTTTTCAAGAATAACCTCGGCCTCGGCGCGATGAGCAATTCCTTCGACATCCATTCGGTCACGGTGGGAGGCAAACAGATATCGCGCGACCAGCTCATCAAGGATTACTGGTGGACCGGCGACTACATGACCAACAGCGAATGTGCGACCTACTCCACCTGCAACAACTACGACGGCTTCAACATCCCCGATACCGACGACTGGCATCAACCAACGCACGGTTCCTGCACCAAATACGGCCACGACGGCGGCTTTGCCGGTTACCAAGCTCCCAACCAGGATTCGACGACGGCGGCCTGCCCACCGAAGGACCCAAACTTAAAAGATTTCACCGTTTATATCGAACCGGCGAGCGGATTCTGGATCCAGAATCCCAACACGACGCTCATCGGCAACGCGATCGGCGGTTGCCAGGGCGTCGGACGGGGCGTCTGGTGGGTGCCGCCGCTGAAC
>JBOHZI010000133.1:0-6468 GCA_050738295.1 Gammaproteobacteria bacterium | reverse complement strand
AGTGCGCACTTGCTGATGTCAGGGGAGAAGAGGATTTTACCTTGGTAAGAAACAATCCCGGTTACTCCGGGCTGCTTCCGCGGCACTACGATCGAGAGGAACAGACAAGAATCATCCGTGTCACACTCTCCCGCCTTGACGATTTCATTGAAGAAATCCCGACTGTCCGCTACATCAAGATAGACTGCGAGGGCGCAGAACTGCGCGTACTCCGCGGCGCAAATTTACTGCTGAAAAGGGACCGGCCTACCGTGAGTTTTGAATGCGGAGATGCCTCTCTCGAATCTTACGATTATGACGCGGGAGACATATTCGACTTCTGGTCGATGCTCGGCTACAGCGTGCAATCCATCACTCGTCAATCCATGGATCGTGCACAGTTCGTGGATGCAAGTGCCCGGCAGGAATACTGGGACTATATTGCGTTTCCGTCCTGAAACCGCGCATACCGATTGTCGTCGTTCAAGAAAAATCTATCTTGCGCAACACCTTGGCTGCGCCGCAGTCTCGCGCTTCTAGGCGGGCTTGCGCGCAACCACCGCGTAATCCGGCGGTGCCGTGAACCACGCGACCATCTGGTTGATCTGCTCGGCGCCCGGCACCTCGGCAGAAACCGGCAGCAGGTCGGGCGAACCCCGATTCTCGCTCAATCGTTCGATCTCGACCTGCTCGAAACCCCGTACTTGCACCGTCCACTGCAGCAACGGCGGCGGGATCGGGTGCAAATGGGTCGGATCCATGTAGAACATGCAGGAACCGACCAGCACGTTCTCGGGATTGGGGGTTTCCAGAATCAGCACGCCGCCCGGCCGCAGCACGCGCAGCGCCTCTTCGATCAATTGGATGACCACTGGATACGGCATGTGCTCGACCATGTGCATGGACGTTATGGCGGCGAACGAGCCGTTCGGCTGCGCATGCAGATAATCGAGCGCATCGGCCTCCACGACGTCATGGCCGCGGGCTTCGGACGCCCTCAGCATGCCACGGTTGGAATCCACACCGCGACCGTGGTGTCCGTGCTCGGCCAGCACTTCCAGCCATTCGCCACGGCCACTGCCCAGGTCGAGGACCGCACCTGCATCGCCGGGTTCGATGCCGGCGGACGCCAGCGTGCCCAGGTAATGCGCCGCTCGCTGTTTGATCTGTTCACGCTCGCCCCGAAACGTCTGTTCGAAGGATGCGTACTGTTCCTGCAACGACGGCTCTTCGTCGCTCTCATCCGAACCCTTGCGGGCCTGCCGCGCGGACGCATCCAGGAAAACAGTCAGCCGGTCCAGCACGGCGCGCAGGGCGCGATGATCGCTGCGCGTCTGTTCTTCCAATCTCGCTAACGCAGCATCGTGCACGGTCAGGCGATTCGCCGCTTCGCGGTACTCGCGCAGACGTCCTGCATCACTCGCCCCGAGCGCTTGGGCAAACTCTGCCCGACTGGCCTCGTGCGCGGCCAGCGTTTCCTTTACCTCCGCGCGCTGGGAGGCGCGCTCTGCGTCGCTGGCTTGCAGGGCGTTCGATACTGCTTCGATGTGCCTGTGCAATTCTGTTGTACTGCCCTGCAACGTCTCGGCAAACTCCGCGTGGCGAGCCTCGTGCGCAGCCAGTGTTTCGTTCACTGCCGCGTGCTGCGAAGCGCGTTCGCGGTCGCTGGCCCGCAATGCTTCGCCGGTGGATTCGACGGTCGCCTGCAATGCCTCGATGCGGGCACTCACGACGCGCAGTCCTTCCACGCGTGAAATCATCGATTGTGCCAACTCGGTGCGCATGCTGTTGATTGCGCCATCCGTATCGACAAAACGCCGCTCGACCGCGTTCTCGATCCGGCCCAGCAAACGACCCGTTTCCTGGGCTTCGTGGGCCGCGGACGCCTCCATGCCCTGCAATCGCCAAGCCAGGCGCGGCAACCGCCAAACCGCCACGCCCATGCCCAGAAACCAGCCCAGCACCCGCACATGCCGCCAGCGATGCAGCTTGTAAGGCAGCAACAAACCATTGACATGCACGCCTTGCCTGCGACCTTCCTCGGAAAAGCGGATCAGTCCCAGGATTTCCACCTTACCAAGCGCGCCCGAGCGCAAAGCACTCAAACAACCCGACAATCCTTCCGGATCGGCAGGACGCCGCAGCAACTTCTCGTATGCGACCTCGATGAAATCGGCATCATTGAAGCGCAGAAAATCATTCAGTACGTACTGAGCCTGCTCCGGAAGACGCACTGCGGCAGGCTGCCAAGCCGGCAAGGGATGGTCGTGAACGTTGCCAGGCCCCGGTGTGACCCCTGATTCGATCGGCGCGACTGGCAAGGCATTGCCGGCCCGCTGGCGCGCAACCTCGGCGCGCACGCGTGCCATGACTTCACCGGCGCTGAGTTGCGGGGTCGAAGACGGCTCCGTGGAGGATCCGGCCGGCCCTGCAACGGGTTGCACGGGCGCGGATCGTTGACCGATTTCCGCGCGGATTTGCTCCATCAACGCGTCCACATTCACTCCGGAATCCGGTTGATCTGTCTGGCTTGAGGGTTTCATGCCCATGCGCGTGTGATGTGGTGACCCTGTCATTCGCTGCAGTTGATTCGGGATGTTGATCTTGCGCTCGCGTGACCCATGCGTCGGTGGCTTGGGTCACGCTTGCAACCGCCGCCTCATTGCTGCGGGGCTGCAACCGGCAACGGTTTGCCGGACGCATCGCAGACTTTGCCAGCAGCATTACTGCTACACATCTCAAAAGGACCGACAACCAGCGGCTTGGTTCCCCATTGGTCGAACCAGCCCACGCCCTCTTCCACCGGGAGCAGTTCAGCGCTATGACCTAGCAGCTTGTCCACCGGCAAGAGGATAGTCGCCTTGACGATAGCGCCTGGCGCGACCTCGGGCATGCTGCCGCGCGCGAGATCGTTGTCCACGACCTTGCCGGCCGAATCAATGGCGTGCGCCCCCAAGTTGACGTTGTGGGTCGGGGCCGCCTGGGTACCGAATGGTGCGGGGCCATCGTTGGTCACGTTCACCGCCACCACAACATCTTTGCCGTCGGCGGTCACGGCCGGAGAGCCGGCGAGAGCCAGTTGCGCGTGGTAATTGCCAGTTTGTGCAGCGGGCGCGGAAACCTTGGCTTGCGATGCATTGCCAGCCTCCGCCGACGCGTTCCCGGGCTGGCTGGACCCACATGAGGCAAGCGCGAAAACGGACAGAACGGCCAAGACAGGAGCGGCGTTGCGGATGCGCATGGGTTTCGTATCCTTCACAGACTGGATTGCAAGTGCATGCATTATAGGGTCGCACAGTGTTCCACTGGATTGCCGCTTTTGCAGCCGTTCAGCCCGCTTAAACCCGCAGAACTGTTCCTCGCTGAGGCCTCGCCTGCTAAATTGGCGCCCTGTTCTTTCAGGGAGCTTCCCATGTTGATCCCGGTGATCCTGAGCGGCGGCAGCGGCACGCGCCTGTGGCCGCTTTCGCGCAAGAACCTGCCCAAGCAATTTCTGACCTTGGCGGGTGACGCGACATTGTTCCAGCAGACCGTGCAACGCACGCGCGCCCTGGACGATGCGGTGGAACCGATCGTGGTGTGCAGCGAGGAACACCGTTTCCTGGTCGCCGAACAATTGCGTGCGTTGGCAGTCGACGGCGCCTCGATCCTGCTGGAACCCATGCCGCGCAATACCGCGCCCGCAATTGCGCTGGCCGCGTGGCAAGCAATCGCCAAGGATCCCGACGCGGTCCTGCTGGTATTGCCGGCCGACCATCTGATCGGCGACACCGCCAGCTTCGCCGGAGCGGTGCAGAATGCCACGCCACTCGCGGAGCAAGGCTGGCTGGTGACATTCGGAATCCGGCCCGCTGGACCGGAAACCGGCTTCGGATACATCAAGCACGCCGAAGCATTGAGCGATGCCGGGTTTCGCGTGGATCGCTTCGTCGAAAAGCCCGATGCAACCACCGCGAAAAAGTACATCGATGCCGGCGATTACGAATGGAACTCCGGGATGTTCTTGTTCAAGGCTTCACGCCTCCTGGAAGAACTGCAACAACACGCAGCGGCCATGCACGCGGCCAGCAAGGTCGCGTTCGACAAAGCCAAAGCCGACCTGGATTTCGTGCGCATCGACAAGGATGCGTTTGCGACCTCGCCCGACAACTCCATTGATTACGCGGTAATGGAAAAGACCACGCGTGCCGCGGTGGTGCCTGTGAGCTGCGCGTGGAGCGACATCGGATCGTGGGATGCGCTATGGGCGGCGTCGAATCACGACGCCAACGGCAACCGGCTGGAAGGCGACGTGATTGCCATCGACACCAGCAATTGCTTCGTGCGTGGCACCGACCGGCGGCTGGTCGCTGTATTGGGCATGGAAGACATTGTGATCGTGGACACGCCGGACGCCGTACTGGTGGCGCCGCGCGCACGCGTCCAGGAGGTCAAGAAGCTCGTCGACAAGATCAAGAAGGACGGCCGGCAGGAGCACCTGTTCCACCGCAAGGTGTACCGGCCGTGGGGCAGCTACGATTCCATCGATATGGGCGAACGCTTCCAGGTCAAGCGCATCTCTGTAAAACCCGGCGCCGCCTTGAGCCTGCAAAAGCACCACCACCGTGCCGAGCACTGGGTGATCGTCTCGGGCACTGCCGAGGTCACCCGCAACGAAGAAGTGTTCCTGGTCGCGGAAAACGAAAGCACGTTCCTGCCGCTCGGAGCCGTGCACCGCCTGCGCAATCCCGGCAAGGTTCCACTGGAACTCATCGAGGTGCAGTCGGGCAGCTACCTGGGCGAAGACGACATCGTGCGGCTGGAGGATGTTTACGGGAGAGCCTGAGCGACTCGCGTAGTTCGTATAGGCGCCATTGCTCTTGAAGTAAGTACCCCCGGCAGAGCCTGGGAAACTCTCATATTGGTTCCACGTTTATCCTCGAGCTGCAGCTTTGCTGTAGCTCGCCATCAGCGGTGCCCAGACTGCCGGCGAGCTACGCATGGCTTCACTCAATCGGCTCCACGCGTACGGATTGAAGCCCGATGCCTAGTTGGCTGGGATCCTGTGAGAGGCCGAGCTGTTTATAGGAAATTGCGGTCGGTATGTGAAATTCAAGCAACATTGAGCTTTCTTGTCCACGCCAGATACGCCCGCGTGCAACAAACGTCCGTTCAACCGTAGCATCGGTCGCAAACTGCATGTTCAGAACCTCCATACCATTGGCGTACACAATCACATGCTGCGATCGAATCGGACCAGGTGAGACAACAAACGGATGAAACTTTAAGGTCACTCTCCATTGGGCCACCGCATGGTCACCGTCGGTAGAAGGCAGCAGCAGCGGCAACAAGGCGACGCGCTGATTCGACCAGACCCCCCAGTTTTCTGGAGTTTTGAATCCAGGCAGCGCATCATCGACATAACCGCTTGCGAAGTTCATCTGATTCGGAGCGCTCGCGACGAGTCGCTTCGGTGGACTAGGGAATGTGTAGAAGCCATCCGCGACGGAGAGCCGGCATTGATTTTTCGTGTACAGGTAGCGCCAGCCCTGCTCAAGCGATCTACCAGAAACGTTGGCAACTCCTGCGGGACAGATTGCCTCCAGCGAGAACAAGTGCCTTTTTTTTACTAGCATCACAGTAATCCGCCCCTTATAAACGTACAGGTACGAAGTCCCATCGTCAGGCCCGCCTTCTCTGTGCAAGCCACGTTCGACAAATATTTCAGGAACAGGGTTGTACCATGATGGATGGTGATTCAAGACCCACATCGCCAAGGGGCCTTCACCGACATAGAAATAGGCAGTACCAAACACTCCAAGCCAAGCCAGAACTGCACACTGAACGGCTACCAGCGCACTCGCGAAAGTCGGAAACATGTACTTGCCGAGCAGCCCGTCCATCAGCAATACGCATGCATAGATCAACAAGGCGCTAAGCCAATAGGCGTAACGACTAATGATGATCTCGCCGCCGTTCCAATTCGTCTGGGAAAGCACAGGCAACGCCATGACGAGCATGGCCGCCACCAAACCGCCAGCGACCCAACAGACTCGCTTCTGCTTCCCTGCCCCCATTACCAACATGATGAACACGGCCAAGAATAACCCTGGCATCGCAACCACCATGCCTTGGTTCACGTCAAATAATAAAGAAACGAGCCTTTCCCAAGACACGAGATTCGGATTAGTGCCCCCCGCCTTTATTATCAGATTGGGGGTACCAAACTCGGCCCAATAAAACAAAGGCGACGCAATCAAAACGGCTGCGCCCGGAACCAGTGTCAAAAGCCTCGACAGTACCCGCTTCCCGTTCTCAAGTCGTTTCCACCGTCGCCACGAATCAAGGCATCCGGCGATGCCCGTGACGACCGCAAGCAATCCTATCGGCGGGTTCTGCTGCGCTGCCACTGCAAACGCCAGCAAAGCCCATCCAAACCGCCGCGTCTCCAATAGCAACAGTCCGGCCAGTGTCAGAATGAAACACATCACCTCGGGGCCGGTCCATGGC
>JBOHZI010000132.1:0-6474 GCA_050738295.1 Gammaproteobacteria bacterium | reverse complement strand
GCAATTCCTGGACCTGATCCAGGAAGGCAACATCGGCCTGATGAAGGCCGTCGACAAGTTCGAATATCGCCGCGGCTACAAGTTCTCGACCTACGCGACTTGGTGGATCCGCCAGGCCATCACGCGCTCGATCGCCGATCAGGCGCGCACCATCCGCATCCCGGTGCACATGATCGAGACCATCAACAAACTCAACCGCATTCAGCGCCAGTTGCTCCAGGAAAAGGGACGCGACCCGACGCCGGAAGAGCTGGCCGAGAAGATGGAAATGCCCGAGGACAAGGTGCGCAAGGTTATGCGTATCTCCAAGGAGCCGATCTCGATGGAAACCCCCATCGGCGACGACGAAGATTCGCATCTGGGCGATTTCATCGAAGACGATTCGGTGACCGCACCGGTGGACTCGGCGATCAACGACGGCCTGCGCGAAGCGATGCACGTGGTACTCGCGAGCCTCACCGCACGCGAAGCGAAAGTGCTGCGCATGCGCTTCGGTATCGGGACCAACACCGATCACACACTGGAAGAAGTCGGCAAGCAGTTCGACGTGACGCGCGAGCGCATTCGCCAGATCGAAGCCAAGGCGATCCGCAAGCTCAAGCACCCGTCGCGCTCCGAGCGTCTGCGCAGCTTCCTCGACGAAGAATCGATCTAGGATCACCCGTTCCCTCACATAGGATCGGGATAGGAGCGCAGCTTGCTGCGCGATTGAGGTGTAGGCGTCTCCGGTGCATACTGGATGGGCACTTCTCACGGAAGGTCCTATGAGCAAGACCAATGCGCCTGCCGGCCCGAATTTCACGGCCGGCGTCCCCGTATCCGATCTGGACGAGGGCGAACCGTTACTCGGTCACGTTGGCGAGGACGGCGTAATCCTCGTTCGGCGTGGCGAAGACGTACACGCCGTAAGCGCCAAGTGCACGCACTATGGCGGGCCGCTCGCCAAGGGACTGGTCGTCGGCGACACCGTGCGCTGTCCGTATCATCACGCCTGCTTCAGCCTGCGCAACGGCGAGGTGCTCAATGCACCGGGCATGGCGCCACTGCCGTGCTGGGAGGTGGAACGAGCGGGCGACACCGTGCGCGTCGCCAGAAAAAAACCGGCAACCGAGCGCGGCGCCTGGCAGGCGAATCAGCATGACCTGCCGGAGAAAATCGTGATCGTCGGCGCCGGTGCGGCCGGCAATACGGCCGCGGAAGCGCTGCGCTGGCACGGCTACACGGGCGCAATCACTCTGCTTGACGCCGGACCCGACCTGCCGCCCGACCGCCCCAACCTGTCCAAGGATTATCTCGCCGGTGACGCGCCCGAAGAATGGGTGCCGCTGCGTGGCGAAGGTGACTACAAGAAACGTGACATCGAACTGCTCCGCAATGCGCGTGTGAAAAGCATCGACACAAAGCAGCACCACGTACATCTGGACGACGGCACGGAACTGGCCTACGACAAACTGCTGCTCGCCACCGGTGCCGATCCGGTGAAGCTGCCGATTCCCGGCGCCGATGCGAAACACGTCCACACCTTGCGCAGCACGGGCGACAGTCGCGCGATCATCGCTGCCATTGAAGCAGGTGCGAAACGTGCCGTCGTGATCGGCGCGAGTTTCATCGGACTCGAGGTCGCCGCCTCGCTCATCAAGCGCAAACTCGAAGTACACGTCGTCGCACCCGAAGACATTCCGCTGGCCCGCGTATTCGGCGAACGCCTGGGACGCTTCATTCGCGAACTGCACGAATCGAAGGGCGTGCACTTTCACCTCGGACACGGAGTGAAGGGCATCGACACCGATATCGTCGAACTTGATGACGGCTCGCGGCTCGCGGCGGATCTCATCGTCATCGGTGTCGGCGTACGCCCGGCCATAGCGCTCGCCAAAGATGCAGGCCTCGAAGTGGACAACGGCGTCGTGGTGGACGCGTATCTGCGCACCAGCGACCCCGACATCTACGCGGCGGGCGACATCGCCGCCTGGCCCGACGACGCTACTGGCGAGCGGTTGCGTGTAGAACACTGGGCAGTCGCCGAACAGCAGGGCCGTGTGGCCGCGCGCAACCTGCTCGGCGCAGGCGAAACTTACCACCAGGTGCCCTTCTTCTGGAGCCAGCACTACGACGTAAGCATCAATTACGTGGGACACGCCACGCACTGGGATCGCATCGAGGAAGATGGTGACCCCGACAAGCACGACTGTGCCTTCAGCTACTACCTGAACGACAAACACCTCGCAGTAGCAAGCATCTTCCGCGACCGTTACAGTCTGGAAGTGGAAGCGGAGATGGCAGCCAAACGAACGGGTTAACATGAAGAAAACCTGCACCGGAACAAACGCATGAACCAGGCAATAAGCCTCGTCGATTACGTCCACTGCCACCACGAAGTAATTCGCTGGGGCGACATGGATGCCTTCGGTCACGTCAACAACGTCGAATTTTTCCGCTACCTGGAAAGTGCACGCGTGGAATATGCCATGACAGTGTTGGCGAACGAAGTACGGGCCGAAGGCGAGAACATCATCCTCGCCGACTTGCGCTGCGCGTTCCGGCGCCAGCTCAAGTGGCCGGGCGCGGTAGACATTTACACACGCACCGCGCGCGTGGGACGCACCAGCATGGCGCTGGAACAGGCGATGTGCGTGGCCGATACGTCCGAGGTAGCCGCCACCGCCGAGACGGTGCTGGTGTGGTTCGATTTCCACGCGCAGCAGCCCGCGCCAGTACCGGAGGCGATCCGCGCCCGGATCGCCGACTATGAGCGCGCCGAACCCGAGGGCGTGCATAGAGCCAAGGGCTGATAAAATAGGCGGCATGAGCGAACCTCGCCGCGAAATCAGCATCCAGGTCAATAACGAGTTCCTCACCGAGGAATCGGAACCCGACTCCGGGCGTTACGTCTTTACCTACACTGTCACGCTGGCCAATACCGGCGAGGTCAGCGCGCGCCTGCTCACCCGGCACTGGGTGATTACCAATGCCGACGGCCTGGTGCAGGAAGTGCACGGCGAAGGCGTAGTCGGCGAGCAACCCTACCTCGCACCAGGCGGCAGTTTTCGCTACACTTCGGGCGCCGTGTTGGCGACGCCTGTCGGCACCATGCAGGGCAGTTACCAGTGGGTCGGCGACGACGGAGTCGCCTTCGATGCGCCGATTCCCCTGTTCCGCCTGGCGGTTCCGGGCCTGCTGCATTAGGAATGGCCGTTTTCGCCATAGGCGACGTTCAGGGCTGCGCCGATGCCTTGAAACGCTTGCTGGAGCGGGTGCGCTTCGATCCCGCCGAAGACCGCTTGTGGTTCGCCGGCGATCTGGTGAACCGCGGGCCTCAATCCCTGGAAGTGCTGCGCTTCGTGCGCGGGCTGGGTGAGCGTGCGATTACCGTACTCGGCAATCACGACCTGCATCTGATCGCCATGGCGCATGGGGCACGCAAGGTTTCGAGCCAACTCAAGCCCGTGCTCGCGGCTGAGGACGGCCCGGAACTCATCGAGTGGCTGCGCGCCCGCCCGTTGCTGTGGCACGACACCAAATTAGGCTACGTTATGGTGCATGCCGGTCTCGCTCCGAGCTGGACGCTGGAGGCGGCGCAGGTACATGCCCGCGAAGTCGAACAGATGCTGGCCGGAGAAGACTGTGCGGAACTGCTGCGCGGCATGTACGGCAACGAGCCGGCACGCTGGTCGGATGATTTGCGCGGCATCGAGCGTCAGCGCACGATCATCAATATCTTCACCCGCATGCGCTACGTGCAGGCCGACGGCACGCTCGACTTCGAGCACAACGGCGCGCCCGGCACCCAGCCACCGGACCTCATGCCGTGGTTCGAGGCGCCGAACCGTGCGAATGCCGAGGAACACATTCTGTGCGGCCACTGGTCCACGCTCGGCGAAGTGGAAGCGCCGCATATCTACCCGCTCGACACCGGATGCGTCTGGGGCGGCAAGCTGACGGCGATGCGCCTCGACGGCGAAGGCCGCTGGTTCGCCATCCCCTGTCCGCAAGCCCAGAAGCCAACCTGACGTCTTACCCTTCTCCCCCGAGGGGAGAAGGTTGGGATGAGGGGCTTTCCTGTAATCGTACCTCCCAGCCTGCTAAGATTCAGTGCATGAGTGAACAGAATCTGGCGGGCTATCACGCCGTTGTATGTGGTGCGAGCCGTGGCATCGGTCGGGCCTGTGCCGAAGCGCTGGCCGCACGTGGTGCGCGCCTTACGTTGGTGGCGCGCAATGCGGATGCGTTGGCCGATGTGCGCGACAAGTTAATCGCCGGCAAAGGCGTCGAACACGCGGTGCTTGCGCTCGACCTCGACGATACCGACACACTGGTCGAACGCCTTGCCGACGTGGCACGCCCGGTACACATCCTCATCAACAATGCCGGTGGCCCACCGAGCGGTCCGCTGATTGACGCAAAGGCCGAGGAGTTTCGGCGCGGTTTCGAGCGGCTGCTCATCGCCGCGCATCTCATCACACAGCAGCTCGTGCCCGGCATGCGCGAAGCCGGCTATGGGCGCATCGTCAATATCGTTTCGACCTCGGTGCGCGAACCCATTCCGGGACTCGGCGTGTCCAATACCATCCGCGCTGCATGCGCCGGTTGGGCCAAAACGTTGTCGCGCGAATTGGCTTCCGACAACATCACCATCAATAACGTGTTGCCCGGTTTTACCGCGACCGATCGGCTGGGCTCGTTGTTCACGGCGCGCGCCGAACGTGGTGGGCGCACGGTCGAGGACGTCGAGCGCGATGCACTCGCCGGTGTGCCTGCCGGTCGCTTTGCAGAGCCGGAAGAAATCGCCGCAACGGTAGCCTTTCTGGCAAGCCCGGATGCGGGCTACATCACCGGTTCTTCGCTCGCTGTGGACGGCGGGCGCTTACACGCAATCTGATGAACCGTTTCGCCAACTTCATCAACGGTGAATTCGTCGATCCGCAAGGCGGCGAGTGGATGCCCGTGTACGAACCAGCGACGGGCAAGCAGTATGCCGAGGTGGCCGATTCCGATGCCGCGGATGTCGCGGCGGCGATGGCGGCTGCCGAAGCGGCCTTTCCGGCGTGGGCTGCGCTCGACGGCATTGCGCGTGGCCAGATGCTGGAGCGCATGGCCGCCGGCATCGAGGCCCGGCTTGACGAGTTGGTCGCGCTCGAAAGCCGCGACAACGGCAAGCCCGAAGCGCTCGCTCGACGCGTCGATATTCCGCGTGCGGCGCTCAATTTTCGTTTCTACGCGGCAGCGGCGAGCCAGTTCGCAAGCGAGGCGCACCCGACGACCGGCGCACTCAACATCACGCTGCGCAATCCGGTCGGCGTGGTGGGCTGCATTTCACCGTGGAATCTGCCGCTGTATCTTTTTACCTGGAAGCTGGTGCCGGCGCTCGCGGCCGGTTGTACGGTGGTCGCCAAGCCGTCCGAGTTCACGCCCGCCACGGCGACGCTGCTCGGAGACATCGCGCGTGATGCCGGATTGCCGCCGGGCGTGTTGAACATCGTGCACGGGCGTGGCGAACGGGTGGGTCGTGCGTTGGTGGAGCATCCTATGGTGCCCGCCATTTCCTTTACCGGCGGCACGGTCACTGGCGCTGACATCGCGACCCGTGCAGCACCCTTGTTCAAAAAACTCTCTCTCGAACTGGGTGGAAAAAATCCGACGTTGGTGTTCGCCGATTGCGATTTCGACGCTGCCGTTGCAGGCGCGTTACGAGCCGCGTTCACCAACCAGGGCGAAATTTGTCTGTGCGGTTCGCGCATCCTGATCGAGCGCTCAATCTACGAACGGTTTCGTGATGCCTTCGTGGCGGGCGCGAAAAAGCTCAAGGTCGGTGATCCGCGTGATGCGGCGACCGATGTGGGTGCGCTGGTGTCGAAACCGCATTACGAGAAAGTGCTTGCCTGTATCGCACGTGCGCGCGACGAAGGCGCGACGATTCTGTGCGGTGGCGAAGCACTCAAATTAACGGGGCGTTTGGCCGAAGGCTGGTTTGTTGCGCCGACCGTAATCGATGGGCTGAGCAATGCGGCACGCACCAACCAGGAAGAAATTTTTGGTCCGGTCGTTACCTTGATGCCTTTCGACGACGAAACCGAAGCGTTGGCTCTGGCCAACGACGTGCGCTACGGCCTGGCCGCTTCGTTGTGGACGGACAACCTGGGCCGTGCGCTGCGGGTCGCCGAGCAGTTGCAGGCGGGGCTGATTTGGGTCAACTGCTGGATGCTGCGTGATCTGCGCACGCCAATGGGTGGGGTCAAGGATTCCGGTCTCGGTCACGAAGGCGGTTTCGAGTCCATGCGTTTTTTCACCGACACCCACAACCTCTGCCTCAAATACTGACTCCGTGATTGCCCCCTCGCCCTCGCAGGGAGAGGGTTGGGGTGAGGGTGAACAATAATTTGCCGCAGTACTGCGAGCCCCTCATCCCAACCTTCTCCCCTCGGGGGAGAAGGAGTAACTGTGTCCAGCGGATTTCAGATTTTCAGAGCCCGGAGC
>JBOHZI010000131.1:0-6481 GCA_050738295.1 Gammaproteobacteria bacterium | reverse complement strand
GTACACGGGTGTCCATTGTCGAGTTCCAAGTGACGACGTCGTGTCTAGGATTGGAGCGAAAACCATTGCTCCTACGTCAATGTTTGCTTACTTGAGCAAACCGATCTCGTGGAAATATTTCTTGGCGGCCGGGTGCATCGGGATTGAAATTCCCTTCAGAACGGCACCGGGCTCCAGCATGGCCTTATAGGCGCCGTACGACTCCGCAATGCGCTTACGACCTTCGTAGATTGCCTTGGTCATGCAATAAACATCCGCGTCCGGAACCGCAGTCGTAGTGACTATACCGAAGTAGCCGGCAAGCGTTGGAACCGGTTTGGTTTGCCCGGCATAAGTGCCGGCCGGAATCATCGCTGACTCGAACCCAGGGTACTTTTTATGATAGGCGGCGGCTATCTTTGGGTCGACTGGAAGAAGACGGATCGGATGTGTGGTGGCAATCCTCGTGAACGGAGGATGCGGCGCCGGAGATCCGGCCGTTATTTCGTCGAGATGTCCGTCCAGAAACATCATCGCGCCATCATTATAGTTGCGATATAGCACCTGCCCCCCAGCCTGTTCAATCTTTTCGTACGACAGGCTATAGAACGGCAACAAGCGTCTGAACTCAAGCTCAGCGCCGAACCCCTTCTTGGATGGACTGATGCGTTTCCCAACGAGATCCGTTGCGCTTTGGATCGGACCGTTTTTAGACACGGCCATCTGCAGGTAAAAGGGGATGGTGCTCATGATTGCACGGAGCTTATCCGCCCTCTTCGTGAAATCACCCGTGCCAGTGTAGGCTTCATATAGCGTCTGAGAGATGTCGAATCCGATCTCCGCTTTTCCGGCCTGAAGCGTACGCATATTGGCCACCCCACCGCCGGGCGCGGGCGTAATGTCGATAGTAGGGCAGGTTTTGCGAATCAATTCACTCATCACGGCCGATCCGACGTACCAGGAACCGGCAGAGCCTCCGGCCGCAAAAGTATAGTACTTCCTTCCTGCTGCATGCCCGCTGGATGTCATAATGATGCAGACGGCAAAACACGCGAGGATGAATACCGCTTTGTGTCGAATTTGTTTCGTCCTCTTCATTCCAAACCTCCAATTGGTTAAGTGGGTCGTATTCCAGCTTTGCCGAACGCCTTCAATGTCACTTGATGTATTGAAGTAGCTCATCGGCACTGGTTATTTCCAGCTTGTCGATACACGCGACGAGGCGCTCAATCCGATCTAATTCAACTGGCGACCGGGCGAACGCCATGCATTCGCGAAACTTTTTTAAGCGTCCCGATTCAGAGAGCGGATTGTCAGGATGCCCTGGCGCTGTAGCGCCTGCCTTCGCGATGAGCGCCTCGCCAGACGATAGCCTTATTTGAATGTGTGCCGGCGGATACGCAGCGCGCGCGAGTCGATCCCCCTCCGGACCGATTACGGGCGTAACGCGCGCAGCAAGTGCCAATGTGGCAGGATCAGCAATCGCCGCGGGAGTAAAGTCGCTTAGGCCGATGCCTCCGTGGCGTAGACAAGCGGCGATGACGTACGGCACACTAAATTGTGCTTCGGATACATCAACCGGGTGGCGTTTTTCCGCAAGCGGCTCACATACCAAGTTGAAATGCTCCCGGTTGTCGATCCGTGCTTCCACTTCGACGATCGCCTCGGGATCAATCCGGCACGTGCTCATCAAATCCACAAGCGCCTTGATAGTAGGATGTATGAAGCGGCAGCAGGGGTAAGGCTTGGTGGAGGTGGACCGGATCTCCCAGTGTGTACCGAGACCACTTACCAGAATATCGCGATCATATCGGCCGGCATGGTAGATCTTCATGTAGCCGAAACGTCCCTCGAGCACTTCGCGCGGTCCCGTAATCCCCGCCTTCGCAAGCAGGGTAGCAAGCGTGCCAGCGCGCGCCGAGAGACCTTGCTGTACACGAGTCATCAGTGCGCCCTCGCGCAGAGTCTGTTGGTTACCAGCTGCCTGGCTATAAGCAATGCCCATCGCGTGCCTCAGACGCTCGACATCTAATCCGAACATCCGCGCGGCAGTTGCCGCCGCACCGAAGGTAGTGCCTTGAAAGGTGAACGACATGCCGCTTATCGCGGAGCTGACTTCAGGGGCCATGGCTAGCCGACACGAAATCTCCATACCCACGGCAACCGCAGTGAGTAATTCCCGGCCGCTTATATTCGGCACCAGCTCGGCGACAGCGAGCGCTACCGGCACCGATCCCGAGGCAGCGTGCATCAGGCCTGGCTCGTGAACATCGTCGAGTTCAAGTGCCCGACTCTGTACGCTGTTGAGCCACACAGCATCCGGCACTGGAGCACGAGCGTTCCAACCAATCAGTTGCGCCTCTGGCTTGCCGCGCCAATCCATTATCAAATGAGCAATCTCGCTGCAGCCTCTTGCGGCGCTGCCGGCAAAAGTATCGCCGAGATTGTCAAGCACCGAATGCCGCGCGATTGCGACAACGTCGGTAGATAAATCTTCGAAGCGAGTCCCAACTATAAAGTCAACGAGCGGCTCAATCGCATCCACAAAGTTCTTCCCTCCCTTTGTGCTAAAGCTGAGCGCGAAGCAAAAGCACCTTTCGTGTTCGATTAACATCATCGTGGAGATGATGGCTAGCGCGTCTGGAAAATGATGACTCTTCCAAAAGAACCGTGAGTTTAGTGCAGTGCAAGAACCGTACTTTCCGCGCGCCTTTAGTCACCGTACAGACTACTTAAGGCGCACTCGCGCGCGCTCCTCCCATTTCCGACAGCCCTTGCAAACATTCTGCTGTGTGCACACCCAAACGGCAGAACACATCGTGCACTGAGCATCAGATGCATGCTTTTGCGGCCGCGCGTACTGGCCGTACGGCGTGCGTGGTCCAGTCGATGATAATATCGCGTGCGGCAGCGCCCTGAAGATAAGCGTCCGGATCGATGCATGCCTCTGGCGCCATGACCCCGGGCATAGGAATTTTGCATTGTGCCAAGATCTGTGCGCCGACAGACGCGCCGACAGCGGTCATCCAGATTTGCGGCAGTTGGCCAGCACGAGGACCATGCTCATCGAATGTGAGGGTATAGGTGTGCGACACTTCGGCCCCATCTTTTTCGCCGCTGACCGCAATGCGCAAGCAGTAGTGCGTCGGCCCTGGAAAGGGAATGTCGCGGCCCGAGAGCACTCGAGTCAAAATCTCGCGAGCATTTGTCTTAGCACCGTTTATTGAAATCGGTTGGGACTCCATCAGACCATGGTCACGAAAGACTCGCAGCGCGGCCATTACTGTCGGGTGGTAGGTGCCAAAAACCCGGACACGCTTAACATTCGGAATGTAGCGCGAAAGCGTTACCACTTCCGAGTGAGGAGTGTAGTAAAGCGTTTGCCGTCCGATCGGTGGCGGAAACTCCACTTCGTGAGCTCCCGAGAATGTCGGCTCGTAGCGCAATTTCCCGTTATCGAACACCGGGCAACGAACATAGGGCGTATATTGCCTGATGGCTGTGTCAAGTAGTCCGGCCGACGGATTCATCGGACGCAACGAAGCGTATTCAATGGTAATGTCATCTACCCGATCGAGCTGCTGCGCGCCATGCGCGGCAGCCGCATTGGTTAAACCCGGGCTTGCGCCCATCGCAATCACGGCCATCACACCTGCTTCCTTGGCTTTGCTATCCAAAGCAAGGCGCTCTTCTGCGAGCATTGATCCCGTGATGTCCATGTATCTGACACCTCCCGTGATCGCTGCATTGAGAATCGAAACGTTGTCGTCACCCGGCGTGCAATTTACGATCACGTCGTGTCGTTTCATGAGCTTCGACAGCTCTGCGTCAATAACCGGGCTGACAGCCATTGTCGTAACCCGGCTGTCTAGATAACGGCGGGCTGCCTTCGTAAGCCGTTCGCCGTCTACATCGGCGATAGTGAGCGCATCAAAGTTTGCGGTGCCAACGAGGTCTTCCACGACTTCGCTTCCGATTGCACCACATCCGCCAAGTATCAAATATCGCATCATTCCCCTTTCTCTACTTTCCCTTGGATGTAGAAAGCTTTTTACCGGCTACTTTGCTCGCCACCATGTCAACATCTAGCCCCATTAGGTTGAATTGGCAAAGCAACCGTGCAATTTCGGGCGCAGCCCGCATCAATTCATTTCCTACTGCAGGAATCTCTTTGTCCCGTAGGTTCGCTTTGGCAAAGCCGGCAACCAGACTGCATACCAGGTTGCCCGCCAGATTGCGAACTGGGACACCTACAGAGCGCACTCCACGCTGCGCTCCCTCGTCGCTGACGGAATAGCCGCGGCGACGAACCTCCGAGAGCGCGCGGCGAAATGCAGTCCCCGTGGCGTACGAAGCGGGACCGTAGGACGCCAGTGGGCCGTCTGGGATCAAGCGGTCGAGTTCGCAATTTGGTAGAGCCGATGAGAGCGCTAGTCCCGCGGCGCCAAAATAGAGTGGATAGCGAGAGCCAAGCACCGTGATGACGCGTACCGGCCCCGGACTCTCGGCTTTATCAATCAGCACCGTTTCGTTGCCGTCGGCCACTCGTATCGATACGGTGGCGCCGAGGTAAAGTGCCAGTTGTTCGAGGCACGGTCCCAAGAGTCCGCCGCGACCAAACCCGCGCGCCGCAACCGCGCCGAGTTCGAATACCCTGATACCAAGCTGGTACTTTCGGTTCGTCGGGTTTTGGCGAACAAACGACTGTTCTTCCAGCGTTCGCAAGATACGGTGGACTCGACTCTTAGTCATACTGCAGGAGGCGGCAAGCTCAGTCACGCCCCATTCTGAATGCTCGATTGAAAATCGAAGCAGCAGTTCAAGCGTACGGACGACGAGGTCCGCAGTCGACTTTCCGTTACCAATACTAGTTAGTTTTGTCGTTTCACCCATCGAAACATCGATTCGGTTATCAGAACATATGCTATTGCTTGATTAGCACCATGTCAACGATTGACACAAGAAAACGCCTAGTGGCCTTGCCCCGTCACTCCGGACACATCAGATGGCATGATGATGCTTGGAGAGAAAGTAGATGGCACGAACCAGAAGACATTTCACGGATGAATTCAAACGCGAAGCGGTCCGTCTGGCTGAACAGCGCGATGCCTCGGCCCGCATCCGGCTCGCGGTCAGCCGGCTCTTCCCGCAGGGTTGGCACCGCTACGTCGGCGAGCACGGCGACGTGCTCGGCATTGAGCGTTTCGGCGCGTCGGCTCCGGGACAGACGATGCTGGATAAATATGGTTTTACCGTGGACAACGTCTGCGCGCGGCTGGAGCGTTGAGCCGGGGCGGCCGCAACGGTGCTACATGGCTTCCTTCAATCCAGCCCGGATCAGCCACCAGTTCACCGGGTACGATGTCACGAACCCGGCCAGCATCGCGATCTGCATCATGAACCAGAATTCGACGGAATCGACTTTCAGCTCGGTGCCAATGATGCTGCGGAAAATGATCAGGCTGGCAAACGCCATGAAACCGTACATGCCGGCCTGCCACGCGGTGAGCGACAACGTATCGGCCTTGATGGCCGCCACGATGCCACGGCTTACGCTCAGCCCGCGCATCGGCGCGATCGTGAAGTACTGGAACAGGATGCCGAACAAGTAGGCGAACAGGTAGTCGAGAATCCACACCGCGTACATCTTTTCCGCGAAGATCGAATGCCAGCCGAACCATGACGCGATCGCCGGCACGAAGAACGCCAGCCATTCGGCACAAAGATCGCCCAGCGTACAGCCGCTGCCGCAATGAGCGGTACCTTCGCCAACGGAGATGACGAACGGCTTGTCCGGAGCGGATGCTTGGTTGCCGTGTCGTTTCCGCCTCACGCTGCTGGCGGCGGCGCGACTGTAGCGAAAATAGGCCCACAGCCAGATAACGCTGCCGAACAGCGCCGTGACCGGCCATACGACGTTCATGATCCACATCGCCTGCGGGCGGCGGATTTCGTCGGCGACGATGATCAGCGCGCACACGATGGCGAGCGCCAGCATCGCCGCGACAGTACATGCAGCCAGACCGGAATCATTTGAATCCGCCACCGGCCCCGATGCGTTCAGATCAGATATGCGACCGTCGCCTGCAGCAGGCGAATCAGCGACGTCGGATAAACGCCGAGCCACACCAGCACCAGCGCCAGTCCGGCCAATGTCAATGTGCCGGCGAACGATGCCGGTGTGGCTGCGGCCGGTGCCAGCGCCGGCATGAGGTCGGGCGGTGGCGCGCACATCACGGCGATGATACGCAGGTAGTAATAGAGCCCGATTACGCTGCCGACCACAAGCACCACGACCGGCAGCCACAGCGACGCGCCGATGCCGGCCGCGACTACGTAGAATTTGCCGATGAAACCCATCGTCAGCGGGATGCCGGCCAGCGACAGCAGCATTACTGTGAACGCGGCGGCCATGCCGGGCCGGTGCCAGAACAGACCGCGGTAATCGGCCAGTGCGTCGCGGTCACGTCCATCGCCGCCCGCAGACAACAGCGTGATGACG
>JBOHZI010000130.1:0-6489 GCA_050738295.1 Gammaproteobacteria bacterium | reverse complement strand
CGATCTCTACGCGCATCCCGAACGGCCCATCACGCCTGAAGAAGCGCAGCGCACCCTCGACCTGATCGCCCGCCGCGCTGCGGGCGAACCGGTGGTCTACCTCACGGGCGAGCGCGAATTTTACGGGCTCGCCTTCACCGTTACGCCGGCGGTACTCATCCCGCGCCCGGAAACCGAACTGCTGGTCGATCTGGCTCTCGAGCGCCTACCCGCCGAAAAAGCATCGCGCGTGCTTGATCTGGGCACCGGCAGCGGCGCCATCGCCATCGCCATCGCCCACGCGCGGCCTCATGCTTGCGTATTTGCCGTGGATCGTTCGGCTGAAGCCCTCGCCGTCGCCCGCGGCAACGCACAACGCCACAACCTCGACAACCTGACCTTCATCCACAGCGACTGGCTGGCCCCGTTCGCCGACGAACGCTTCGACCTCATCGTCTCCAACCCGCCCTATGTCGCCGCCGCCGATCCGCATCTCGACCAAGGCGACCTGCGCTTCGAACCCAAACTCGCACTACCTTCGGGCGTGGACGGCCTCGACGACCTGCGCCGCATCATCGCCACCGCACCGAACTATTTACACAACGGCGGCTGGCTACTCCTCGAACACGGCGCCGACCAACAACCCGCCGTACTCGACCTGCTCGCCGCGCAAGCATTCACCCAATGCACCGGCCATCGCGACCTCGCCAACCTACCCCGCGCCGTCAGCGCACAGCGACAATAATCTCTTTTCTGTACATTACACGTTATGGGTAAAACAAAAAACGTCGCCGAACTGGAGGATGTGCTGGCACGCATTCCGCTGGCGCGTGCTATGGAGATTCGTGTTGCTAGTTACACGGCCGACGGCCTGCACCTCGTCGCGCCGGCGGCACCCAACATCAATCACATCGGCATCGCCTTCGGTGGTGCAATCGAATGTCTGGGCACACTCGCCGGCTGGGGGTTGCTGTGGCTGGCGCTGGACGAACCGAATCTGCGTATCGTCATCCAGTATGCAGAGACCACCTTCAAGTCGCCGCTCCAAGACGACCTGCATGCCGTCGCAGCGCTACCCGAATCGTCTGACTGGAAACGTTTCCGCGAACAACTGCAACGTCGCGGACGCGCCCGCATCAACCTCACAGCCCATATCGGCGACCCCACACACCCCGAAGGCGCCAACTTTCACGGCCGATATGCCGTCACTTCACAAACAATTACCGATGATCTGCGGTAACCTTGTAAGACGCGACACATAGGCTCATTCCAAGGGAATTACCATGTCGACAACGATCAAGGTTTCAGCGGATGCCTTCTCAACTGAAGGCAATTGGACACGCGAACAACTGAAACTCGCATTCCACTTCTACTGCCAAACGCCCTTCGGCAAACTTCACAGTAGAAACCCACAGATCATTGAACTAGCACAAATCATCGGCCGAACTCCCGGCGCTCTAGCGATGAAATTAAGCAATTTCGCTGGTCTCGATCCAGCTATAACTGACACCGGCCGCAAGGGCCTAAGTGGCGCCTCTGCACTTGATCGAGAAATTTGGTCTGAGTTCCACTCTGACTGGGAACAACTCGTCGTCGAATGTGAACAATTACGTCACTATCTGCTACACAAAAACGGATTCAAACCTAAAATTCTAGATGAAGTCGCAGATGATTTTGCTATCGACGACTTCACCGGAGAAACTCGCCAAGCCATCACACAACAACGTATGAAACAAGATTTCTTTCGCCACACCATACTGAGCAGTTATCGTGGCCGGTGCTGCATCTCGGGCGTTTCTGACTCGCGTTTGCTCATTGCCAGCCATATCGTTCCATGGAGCATAGACAAAGCTAACCGACTAAATCCAAGTAACGGTCTGTGCCTCTCGGCAATCCATGACAAAGCATTCGATAAACACTTATTTACACTAAGCGATGACTGGCGCGTGGTTCTCTCTACCAGCCTCAAGACAACCAATGACAAGTTCCTGCGCGACGTGTTCTTCTCGATCGAAAATAAACCCATTGAGCTGCCAGACCGATTCGCACCTGATTTGTCTTTTATAGCCAAACACCGGGATGTTACGCTCAATCAATCCGCACATCGCTGAGGCATCACAATGAAAGAAACTTTTATATCTGAAACAGAATTTGAAGACGAATGGAGGGTTTTTATACGGCCAAACGGTGATCTTTTCGACCATGAAGACATCAAAGGCCATGACATTAATCACGTCTGGACGATAGTTGAATCCGGCTCAGACGAAGACGGTAACTGGTACGCTTCACCCGGGCTTCATTACGTCAACCGCATCGGCTACGTTATGACGCAAAAACCGTGGACGGACGAACTGCGTGACGCAATCTACTTTCTAGACGACTTCGACCACGAAGAAGACGATTTTAATAATCGAGGACAAGATCAACCTTCACCGTCTCACTCGACTTCGGCTTAATCACCCGGCGAGTTTTTGTTTTAGGAGGCGGTTGACTTCGGCGGGGTTGGCCTTGCCTTGCGTGGCTTGCATCACCTGGCCGACGAAGTAGCCGAACAGTTTGTCTTTGCCGCTACGGTAGTCGGCAAGCTGCGACGGGTTCTTCTCGATCACTTCGTCAACGATGGCGGCAATGGCGCCGGTGTCGGTGATCTGCTTGAGGCCGCGCTTGTCGATCACGGCATCGGCATCGCCCTCGCCGGCCCACATCGCCTCGAACACGTCCTTGGCGATCTTGCCGGAGATGGTGTTGTCCACGATGCGCCGCAGCAACCCTGTCAACGCATTCACGTCCAGCTTGGATTCGGTGATGACGAGGCCATCACGGTTGAGTGCCGCGGCGAGTTCACCCATCACCCAGTTGGCGGCGAGCTTGGCTTCACCACCCAGCGCCGCGACGAGCGCTTCGTAGTAGTCGGCCAGTTCGCGCTCGGCGATCAGCACGCCCGCGTCGTAGGCGGACAGCCGATAATCGCGCGCAAAACGCTCACGACGGGCAGTGGGCAGTTCCGGCAATTCCCTGCGCACGGATTCGATGAAGCCGGCTTCCAGCACCAACGGCAGCAGGTCGGGGTCGGGGAAGTAACGGTAATCGTTGGCCTCTTCCTTGGCGCGCATGGAACGGGTTTCGTGGCGATCCGGATCGTAGAGCCGGGTTTCCTGCACGACGCTGCCGCCGGATTCAATCAGGTCGATCTGGCGCACGATTTCGTATTCGATGGCCTTTTCGACGAAACGGAAGGAGTTGAGGTTCTTGATCTCGGCCCGGGTGCCGAACTCCTTTGCACCGCGGCGACGCACCGAGACGTTGGCGTCGCAACGCAGCGAGCCTTCCTGCATGTTGCCGTCACAGATGTCGATGTAACGGACTAAAGAATGGATCGTCTTCATGTAGGCGACCGCTTCTTCGGCCGAACGCATGTCCGGCTCGGAAACGATTTCGAGCAGCGGCACACCGGCACGGTTGAGATCGACCCCGGTCGCATCGGGGAAGTTTTCGTGCAGTGATTTGCCGGCATCCTCTTCCAGATGCGCACGCGTCACGCCGATGACTTTTTCGCTGCCATCGCCGAGCACGATGGTGAGCGTGCCCTTGCCCACGACCGGCAATTCATACTGGCTGATCTGATAGCCCTTGGGCAGGTCGGGATAAAAATAATTCTTGCGCGAGAACACGGAACGTTCCGCCACCTCAGCGCCAATGGCGAGCCCGAAGCGCACCGCGAAATGCACGGCTTCGCGATTAAGCACCGGCAGCATACCGGGATAGCCGAGATCCACCAGGCAGGCATTGGCGTTCGGTTCCGCACCAAAGGCCGTAGACGCGCCCGAGAAAATCTTGCTGTGGGTCTTGAGCTGAGCGTGAATTTCAAGCCCGATGACCGTTTCCCAATCGCCGCTCATGATCCGCTCCCCGGCACGCGCGTATGCCAATCCGTTGCCTGCTGGTAGTGATGCGCCAGACCCAGAATGCCCGCCTCATCGAAGGCGCGGCCGATGATTTGCAGCCCCACCGGCAGTTTGCCGTCGAAGCCCATCGGAACCGAACAGGCGGGCAGCCCGGCCATGTTTACGCCGATAGTGAAAATGTCGTTCAGATACATCTGCACCGGGTCGGCAGTTTTCTCGCCGATGGCGAAGGCCGCGGTCGGCGTGGTGGGGCCGATCAGAAAATCGTATTTCTCGAAGGCGCGATTAAAATCATCGGCGATCAACTGGCGTACCTGTTGCGCGCGCAGATAGTAGGCATCGTAATAGCCGTGCGAAAGCACGAATGTGCCGATCAGGATGCGGCGTTTGACCTCGGCACCAAAACCTTCGCCGCGCGAGCGTTCGTAGAGATCGTCCAGATCCACGGGATCGGCAGCGCGGTGGCCGAAACGCACGCCGTCGTAACGCGCCAGATTGGAACTCGCCTCGGCCGGCGCCACCACGTAGTAGGTCGGCACGGACAGCGCCAGACTCGGCAGCGAAGTTTCCTCGACCGTGCAACCCAACGCGCTCAACTGGTCGGCAGCCGTGCTGAAGGCATTACGCACTCCGGTTTCCACTCCCTCGGAGAGAAATTCGCGCGGGATGCCGACGCGTTTGCCCCGAACGTCCTCACCGAGCAGCGCCGCGTAATCGGGCACCGGCTCATCGACGCACGTGGAATCGTGCGTATCAAACCCGGCGATGGCGCCAAGCACGTGCGCCGCATCCTCGGCACTCGCGCACAACATGCCCGCCTGATCGAGGCTCGAAGCAAAGGCGACAATGCCATAGCGCGACACGCGGCCATAGGTCGGTTTGAGGCCGGTAATGCCGGTGAGCGCGGCGGGCTGACGGATCGAACCGCCGGTATCGGTGCCGGTGGCGTAAGGCACCAGACGCGCGGCGACTGCCGCGGCCGAACCACCGGATGAGCCGCCCGGCACATACGCAGTGTCCCACGGGTTCTTCACGGCACCGTAATAACTGGTTTCGTTGGAGGAGCCCATCGCGAACTCGTCGAGATTGGTCTTGCCGACCATCACCGCGCCCGCTGCACGCAAACGCGCCACCACCGTGGCGTCGTAGGGCGGCACAAAATTGTCGAGCATGCGCGAGGCGGCCGTGGTTTTCACGCCCGCCGTGCAGAACAAATCCTTGTGCGCCATGGGGATGCCGGTGAGCGGCCCGGCGTCGCCCCGACCGATGCGCTCGTCGGCCGCGCGCGCGGCAGCCAGCGCGTGTTTACCGTCCACGGTGATGAAGGCATTGAGCTCTACGTTGCGCGCCTCAACAGCGGCCAGCGCCTGTTCGGTGAGCGCCACACTGGTGGTTTCGCCTGCGGCCAGAGCCGCGGCCAGGGTCTTGATGTCGCCGTTGCTCATGATCGGTCAATCACCTGGGGCACCAGGTAGACGCCTTGTGTCGTAGCCGGCGCATTCTCCTGATACAGCGCGGGTTCAGGCGTTTCATTGGCCGTGTCTTCGCGCAGGCGCTGGGTGAGCGCGAGCGGGTGCGCCATTGGTGTAATGCCGGCTACATCGACCTCGCTCAACTGGTCGACCATGGCGAGAATCCGCTCCAGATCGGTGCCCAGCGAACGGGCGGTCTCATCGTCCACGGCGATACGCGCCAGATGCGCCAAACGCCGGACGGCGGTCGAATCGAGTGCCACTATTTGAATTCCGCGTGAAAAAATCGATTTATCGTAACAAAATTAGCGTTTTTCCTTGCGTCTGAGCCCGCAGATTGCTAAATTAGACGGCTTGTTACGGCCATTATTAAACGAGCCACTCATCATGTTCCGCAAGCTTCTGGGCGCTTTCTCCAGCGACCTGTCCATCGACCTCGGCACCGCCAACACATTGGTTTATGTGCGCGGTCAAGGCATTGTGCTCGACGAACCCTCGGTGGTCGCCGTGCGCTTTGACCCCAAACGCGGCACCCGGGTACCGGAAGCCATCGGCCGCGAAGCCAAGGCGATGCTCGGGCGCACGCCGGGCAATATCAGCGCGGAGCGCCCGTTAAAGGACGGCGTGATCGCCGATTTCACCCTGACCGAGCAGATGCTCAAGCACTTCATCCGCCAGGCCAACGGCAACCGCTTTTTCCGCCCCAGCCCGCGCGTGCTGGTGTGCGTGCCGCACGGTTCGACTCAGGTCGAGCGCAAGGCGATCCGGGACTCCGCCGAAGGGGCTGGCGCGCGCAAGGTTTACCTGATCGACGAGCCGATGGCAGCCGCCATTGGTGCCGGCCTGCCGGTAGGGGAACCGCGCGGCTCGATGATCCTCGATGTCGGCGGTGGCACCTCGGAAGTCGCGGTGATTTCCCTGAACGGCATCGTCTATGCCGCCTCGGTGCGCATCGGCGGCGACCGCTTCGACGAAGCGATCATGAATTACGTGCGCCGCAATTACTCGATCCTGATCGGCGAAGCGACCGCCGAGCGTATCAAGATCACCATCGGCTCGGCTTTCCCAGGACGCGAAGTGCTGGAAATGGAAGTCAAGGGCCGCAACCTGGCCGAAGGCGTGCCACGCAGCTT
>JBOHZI010000129.1:0-6550 GCA_050738295.1 Gammaproteobacteria bacterium | reverse complement strand
GACGTCCACACGCGCCCGGCGAACCGGCCCGGGTAGGCGTCATAGCCGCTGCTCCTATCGCTGCCAAAGCAGACCATCCCGTTGATGTCGTCCCCAAGAGGCACAACCACCAAGTAGTTGTAGTCCCCCGGATCGCCGGACGGCTTGCTGCGGACCCCGCCGCCAGCATAGAGATCGTTCCCGAACGCCCAATAGGTGCTCGCGAGTGGAGGCGCGTTCACCGGGCGCGGCGCCAGTGTGCCGTGCGCAACGATCCCTTCAATCGGAACGCTGTCCATCTGGGGCGTTACCGTCGCGGTGACGCGGAGCCAGCGTACACGCATACCGGATACCCCCGGAATCGCTTGCGGACCGGTGTTTTTGGTACTGTGCACGCTGCCGAGATCGCGGAATCCCTCTTTCGCACTCGTGGTGGAGACCGCAATCGTCGCCGTTTGCGACGGCGTCCCGGTATCGGTCGCCGGAAGCGCTATGGCAAGGCTGGAAAGCGTCGCCACGCCGGGCAGTTCGTACACGACCTGGATCGGGCCTTTCGTCCCTGCGTTCATGCCGCCGTAACCCGTGAAGATCTCTTCGACTCTACTCAAACCGGGGGTGTAGCTGCGCACGATCGTGCCGTCTGCATAGCTGAGAAGATTCGGGTCGGGAAGCGATGTCGCGGCTTGCACCGCGGTACTCTGCGCAGGCGCAGATGCATGCGCCGTCGCCGCAGCGGCCGCGGTCTGTGCTGCAGCCGCTGTCGGCAGCGCCGATACAGCGGCAAACGCGACCGCCGCCAGCATCACGCTGCACAGCTTAACGAACGGTCGGAAGCTCTGTCTTCTGTTCATGTTCGAATCCTCGATAGTAAACCGTGAACTTTGATGCTCCGGCCGGAATTCTGAACGGAATCTCGTAACGCCCCAGGGTGTGGGCCGGAACGACACCGTCCTCGACGAGTCCACGCGATGTTGCCGCAAGATCATCGCCGGTGGCCGCGATGGTCGTCTTGCCGTTCAGGAGCAGGATCTGCTCCTCGGTCTGAAAGTCCATGCCGCTGCCGGTGTGATTGTCTATGCCGACATCGAGCACAAGGAACTCTTCGCCCGCACCTGCCTTCTGCGTACCGAACGTTTGCACGCGACGCGAACCGTACACATAGAAGATGCCGGTGTCGCCGTCGGGGATCGTCACTACCGGCGTCGGCAACTTCAGCGGTGCCGCCGCCGACGAAAGCGGCAGACACATCGGCGCGGCTTCGCCCGGCACCATGACCGAAAGCGTGAGCGGGCCGTGTTGCACCGGAACCGCGAAGACGAGCTTGCCGCGTTGCGGTGTGCCAGGCACGAAAGTCACCACGCCGTTCCAGGCGCCATCCAGCGCGTCAATCGTCATCGGCGCATAGAGGTAGCCCTCATTTTCGATCAGGCGCGAGATGTTGTCGGGTTTCACTTTCAGGTAGTTGTCGCCGACACTCGCGGCGCCCTGTCCGATCAGGTTGACGACGACAAAGTGCGTGCCCGCAGGTGCCGCCTTCCCGCCGATCGCTGCTACCTCCTCGACCGAAGCCACACTCAGAGTCAACGCGCCGGAAGTCACGGGGCCGGCGATGAGCTTTCCGTTCGCCGAGGGTGCACTGCCGGCGAGCGGGATGCGGATGTCACCGTAGGACTTGTCGAAATAGGCGAGCGCGAGGCTTGTTATCGGCGTTGCCGCCTCGAACACGTAGCGCCCCGCGACCTCCGTTCCATGCGCCACCTGCTGTGAAGTTGCCGATAGTAGATCTTTCCCCTTGAAGTTTCCGTTGACAAGTTTCGCACCCGACTCGCCGTTGACCAGCAACTGCAATTGCGTGCCGATATCCGGTATGAGGTACGGTTCGTACACGACATGCGTCTTCGACGCGCCGGCCTTTTTCGACGCTGATGCACCAGCGCCGAGACCACCCGCGCCCATGGTGGCGTCGGGATGGAGATCCGCGTCACTGACCATGACCGGCGCAAGGATGTTCTTCCAGCGCGCTTTCAGAATTACGTAAACGTGTCCCGACGGAGCCGCGGTGCCCTCGAAACTCGACGCGATCTCGAAATCCTCGACGGCAAGCTCCGCCGCACGGTTGTGCCCCACCGCGTGTATCGCGTGATTCCCGGCACCGAGCGGTGTCGCTTCGGCCGAATAAGTTGCCGCAAGCAAAATAACCGCGATCCCGGCGAGTAAATATACGTGTTTCATGACAAACCTCGGAGTCACTTAGCAGCCTGCCTCATGCCCGCCTGACATGCATTTTTGGCGGCGTTCGCTCCGGCACCGACGGCAGCGCCCGAGCCATGCCCGTAGTACATATGCAGAGCAAACTTGAGCAAGAGATCATCCAGAGTCTTGATTTCTTCCTTTTCGAACTGCTTTTCGCCAAAGGAAGCCAGGTCCCCCAGCAGTTGAGAAGTCAGATCGCTCACGAAGGTGCAAATAGCGCCGATCATGCAGTTGACAAACTGCTTCTGATTGCCGGGCACGAGACGGTTCAGGCCGGTCGGCTGCGCAGGCCCACCGCCGGCGAGCACGCTGGCCACACTGCCCATGTAGCAACGCAGACAATTCCCGTAGAACTTAAGGTAAGGCAGAGTGGCATCAAAAATTTCCTTGTTGAGTTGTGCGGTTTCCATCATGGACTGGCCGCCGCCGAGATCCATCTTGCCGAGTGCGTACGGCGTACCGCTTGTGAAGCTCCACCAGCCGTAGGCCTGAACCCCGTTCACGGCGACAAGCGTCGGCGGAGCAACGACGATGTTTCCAGACGCAACATCCTCACGCAACGCGGCGAGAATCGGCGGCGGCAGATGGTCGGGTAGCGCAGACACCTTTGTGTAACGCTTCGGCGCGGCGTCGCCCGGCAGCGCCGCAAACACGGCGAGCGTACCGAGACGCGGATGCACTGTGGTCGCCTGCGCTTCCAGTGCCGTATCGGTAATGCCGGCACGCAGCGCGAACTCGCGCGCAGCGGTTGCCGACCCGGTAAAGGCCAGCGGCGGATCCAGCAGATCAACGTCTTCGGCATAAACGGCACGCGGATCGACCGCGCCCCAATCGGCGACCCGGAAGCCGCGGCGGATAAACGCGAGGCGGGGCATGCGGTAGTAGCTGCGCATTTGCGCACCGATCTTCTCGCCGATGAAATGCCGCGCGAGGTCGCTCGCAAAAAACAGATTCACGATCGCGCCCGAAAGCACCGGCTGCGGTAAATTGTCCGGCGCAACCTGTCCGCCCTGGATCGTGGCATCCAGAGTCGCGCCGCCGCCGACGCGAATCGACGCGAGTTCGTCATTCTGGGTTCGCAGCACGAACGGCGCGGCAAACGCACCGGCATCGGCAGCGCCGTCCCATATCTGCACGAGGAGACGGCGCGCAAGCGCATCCGACTGTCCGGCAGCCAGTGCATTGCCGACCCCGTTCAGTCGGTCGAGTACGATTCTGCGAATCTTGAACGTCTGTTCGCCAGGTGCAGACTCGACGACATCCAGCCACAAGCGTGAGAGAACCGGTCCCTTCCCCGTCTTTTTGGGCGGCGGGCTGGCGCCGCCGCCAGAAAGCCCGCCCAAGCCGCCGAACATGCCTCCACCACCAGATTTCTGGGGTTTGGATTCCGTATGCAACTGGAAGACGTCACCGTCGGTGGTGTCTGCATTCGCCAGTAACTGGGCCTGGAAATCGTTGGCGGCAGGATTCTGAGTCTTTGGGGCGATGACCAGCCGCAACGGCTTACCGAGAATGTCCACTGTGCGTAGCGTGGCGTCCAGCACGTTCTTTTGCGTAAGCTTGCCACCGTCGAGATAAGCGGCGACCACGGTGAAGCGTACGGTCTGATATAACTCGTCAGGCAACGAATCCGGATCGAAGCTGTCGGTAGCTGCCGCAAGCGCCGTTCCCGGCGCGTTCGCGCCGAGACTCGGATCGAAAGATTCCTCCTTGTCGCCGATTTTCGCCTGCACCCAGTAATGATCACTTGCGGCTGGTGCAGCGGCGGACGGGGGCTGAGGTGCTTTGCCGGAAAGCTCACCGTAAGCCCTATCCACCGCGATATGCATTGCGTCACGGCGACGCTTAACGCCGGCAGCAAGGAGTGTTGAAAAGTCCTTTTCACTAGGCCCCACAGCGACGTCTGCGGCAGGAACCTTTAGCGCCTTCAG
Organism: Gammaproteobacteria bacterium; assembly: GCA_050738295.1. Lineage (GTDB taxonomy): Bacteria > Pseudomonadota > Gammaproteobacteria > JAKDMP01 > JAKDMP01 > JBAUSV01. Next base: position 2,387 of record JBOHZI010000129.1, on the reverse strand, counting down.
CGCCAGCGAAAGTGCATCGGGCCGTGCTGCCGCCTCAGCCATCAACTTTTGCGCTGTCGTCGCATCCACCTTGCCGTGCGCGATCGAGACGTCTAGATTCTGTGCCCGCAACAGTGCGGCAAGCAGCAGAGCTTTGTCGAGATCGTTGCCACCGCGCGTCACGAGCGTGCCCCAGGCGCCTTTCTGCACGCCCCGGTAGGGTTCGTAGGCGATCTGATCGCGCACGAACGTGAACGCCGCTTCCGGAGACTTGAGGGACTTCGCAAGAGCGGCGACATCGGTGAGCTCGGGCGGGATGGCATCGAGCAGATGATTCAGCGCGTCTATTTGGGTCTGCGTCGCTTTTAGTTGGGCCTGCGCCGCCGCGAGCGCCGTCTGAGTCGGCGCAGCGTCCGCGGCATTCGCTCGCGGCATTGAAAAGAAGACCAGCAAGAGCGCGACGAACGCTGCCGTCAATACCCACCCTGTTTGTCTGTTCATAGTCGTCGCGCTCCGTAGTCTGGTTTTACTTGGTGCAATCGCCCACGCGCTTTGCCTTGCTATCGGTGGTCATATTCATCGGATGTCCCTGCGCGTTACCGGTCATGTGCATCGTTCCGTGGTAGGCGTCGCGCGAATCGAAGACGGTGGTACCGTTCATCTCGAACGCGCCGTTTTTCCCGGTGCACTTCATGCTGTAGGTCACGGTATTCCTGGAACGATCGAATTTCTGCGTGGTGCAACTCATGTCGTCGCGCGTCTGCGGCTTCGGCATGCCATGGTTTTTTTCAAGATCGGCCTGGGTTATGCATTGACGCGTCGTGTGCGCGGGCATTGCCATCGGCATGCCCGCCATCTGCATGTGGACTGTCATTTCCCACAAGCCGGGACGCATCATGTTCGAAGCACCGGCCGGCTTGCCTCCAGCCTGGGCGCCCAGAGGCAAAGCGAAAAGAGCAAACAAGACAAATAACGATTTAATTTTCATAACAGTTCTCCGCATCAAAAGTTTCAATTCCAATTAAGCCGGCTCCCGTCATTTACCGACTTCGCCTATCACCCCGACGCACAGACCAGACCACCGGGTCCGCGAACGGCTTTCATCAGACGTCCGATCTCCGCAATGCGAAGTTTCAACAGCGAGCGATCGGGCACATCAGCGCTCGGATTGCAGTAAAGCTCGCCGACTTCCTCCTCGATGCGATCGCGGATGGCGTCGTAGTGAACCGTGTCAAGATGCCGATCATCGGCAACGACGTCGTCCATCTGAGTACGCAACAACAGCGCGCGGCTCATGTCTTCGCCTTGCTTTTCGGTCATCATTACGGCCTTGCCCGAGTTGGCTGTTTTTGTGAGTGCATCCGCCTCGGTGAGTACCCTCTTGTCCTCCGCCGTGGGATGTTGCACGCGATTCGCAGCCTGGCTCATCGCCGAGACATAGAGATCGACATCGACCGCTGAGAGCGGAGCCGTAGCGGCGAGCGCCGGCGCCACACTGAACAGAAAAGCGAACAGTGTCGTCATCAATTTACGATTCATCTTGTGCGTCCTCGCAAACAATCCGCCACTGCGGCCTGCAATCAAACGCGTGGCATTCTTATCCATAAAACATCACGTGACCACCGAAAGTGATCGCACTTGCAATGATGCCGATCAGGACGTAAATGACGATCGCGGCAAGGATGATAACGACCGTACATGGCAGCGCACGTTCGCGGGGTACCTTCGTCAATGTGGGCACCCCGAGGTAAAGCAGGTACAACCCATAGAGCCCGACCAGCCCGCCAATGAAGGCCACAGCGAAGAACAGGTGAAAGATGCCGCCTAGCCAGGCCGGGACGGAAGAATAGACGGCCAGCTTGAAGGCCTGCGGGAAGTCCTTCTCACCGCCGAAATTGGGCACCACAAAATCAATGACGAGCCCCAGCACGTACACCGCCACCAGCGCCAGGACATAGGCGATAACAACATAAACAAGCACTCTGCCGAAAGGCATGTGAAAGCGCCCGCCCAGCACGCCCAGCGATACCCCGATGGCCCACAGGCCGATCAGGCTGGCCACGGGCCCGATGGCGGCAAGCGGAATGACATAGCCGCGGTAGAGCGCGGCCGGTGGCGTATCCTCGCTGGCGATGCGTTCCCATTCCTCGCGCGGGCGGAGGAGGATGTTGCGTATCCGGGCGACAAACCCGGAGGTTGAGGCAGGAATGACTTCGGTTGACATGAGAATGCTCCTTGGTTTCAGATTGCCGAGCCGTCCGGGTATCGCCCGTTTGACACCCAAAGCATAGAGAGCGGATGGCTCCTCCGCCATATCATTTTTTGTTCATTTTCTATTCGTCCGGTAGAGCCCTACCGTGTCCGGGCGTTATCCAGCGCTGGAAAAGGACGTGCGCAAAAAATGAGTA
>JBOHZI010000128.1:0-6575 GCA_050738295.1 Gammaproteobacteria bacterium | reverse complement strand
GCTCGACGGCAGCGAGACGGCGCGGGCCCATCAGGCCACGGGAACGCTCACTGCTCGCGTTGCGGGCACCGATCAGGCGCAGGTCGCGCATCAGTTCACGCGCGCTCTCGTAAGTGAGCGTGATGTGTTCGACATCCATCACCGGCTCAACAAATCCGGCGCGGATCAGGGCATCGCCAATATCGTGCATATCGATGAACGTGTGCACGTGTTCATGGTCGTCCACTTCGCGCCAGGCGGCACGCAATTCGCGCAAGGTGTCCGGCCCGAGTGTGGTGAACAGGAACACGCCCTGCCCGCTCAGCACGCGCCGCGCCTCGGCGAATACGCGATCGGGTTCCGCGCACCACTGGAGCATCAGGTTGCTGAACACCAAGTCGAACCCTTTGTCGGCAAACGGAAGCTGTTCGGCCGCGGCGGTGGCTATATTCACGCGACGGAAACGCGGTCGTTGACGACGCGCCCGGTGCAACATCGCGGCAGCCAGATCGACCGCAGTCAACTGCGCGCGCGGGCACTGCTTGGCCAACGGTTTGAGCGCACGCCCGGTGCCGGCGCCGAGATCGAGGATGCGTGCCGGCGTAAAACTCAGCAGTTCCAGTCGCTCCAGCAAGCGTGACTGCACTTCGGCCTGAAGGACGGCTGCGGCGTCATAGTCGCGTGCCGCCGCCGCAAAACGTGCCCCGACCGTGCGCCGATCGAAACCCATCAGGCCAGCCCTCGACGCTGGAGAAAATCGGTCATGCAGGCTATGAATCCGGCACGGTCGGACAGGAACGGCGCGTGCGCCGCGTCGTCGAAGATGTGCGCTTCGGCAACGGCCGCCCGCTTTGCCATCGCCCGGATCGCCGCCGGCTGTACCAGGCGGTCGCGACCACCGCCCGTGGCAAGCAGTGACACTTTCAGGCCCGCGAGGTGCGGCTGCAAATCCAGGGTTTCCAGTAAATGCAGCCCATCGTCGAGCGCCTGCGAACTCGCCATGCCACGCGCGTCAAGCGCCGCCTTGAGCTGGCGCAGCGCGGTGCGGCCGTCACGGCTGGAGAGCACTTGCAAGGTCAGAAAATCGTTCACGGTCTGCTCCGCATCTGAGGCAAGATCCGCGGCCATGCGCCGCAGCCGCTCGACCGGCATACCTTCGGGCCAGTCGGGCCGCTTTACGAAAGACGGACTTGCGGCCACGGTCACCAGGGCCGCCACGCGATCCGGCGCAACGGATGCTGCGGTCAATGCCAACATGCCACCCAACGACCACCCCAACCACACGGCCCGCGGTGGCGCCTGCGCCAGCAACCCTTCGACCAGGGCATCCAGGTCGCGACCGAACGACTCCTCACGGCGACGGCCATGGCCGGGCAGATCAACGGCCTGCACCCGATGTCCGTCAAAAGCTCCATCCAGCGGCTCAAGGACTGCTGCATTCAGGCCCCAGCCGTGCAGCGCGAATATCGGAAGCTTCTCAGTCATCGGAGATCAGGCTCTCGGCCAGGGCCGTCACCAGGTCATCGATCTGCGATTCCTCGTGCGCTGCCGACAGCACGATGCGCAACCGGGCACTGCCCTCGGGGACCGTGGGCGGACGGATGGCCGGCACATGGAAACCGCGTTCGTCGAGTCGTGCGGAAATGGCGAGCGCGTCCTCGCTCGCACCGACGAGCACCGGCTGGATCGGCGTGATTGAATCCATGAGAGTGAGCCCGGCGTGTTCGCAGCCGGCACGGAAACGGGCGACGTGAGCCTGTACCCGCGCGCGCCGCCAACCTTCCTCGCGCATCAGTTGCAGCGCAGTGCTCAAGGCAACGGCCAGTGCCGGCGGCAAGGCCGTAGTGTAGATCCAGGATCGGGCGCGCTGCACGAGTATGTCGATCAATTCGCGATTGCCGACGACCGCCGCACCGAAAACCCCCAGCGCCTTGCCAAGCGTCACGACATGCACCGGCACCGCCCCCAGCGCCAGACCGCAGTGCTCGAGGCTACCGCACCCGGTAGTGCCGAGCACGCCGAAACCGTGTGCATCGTCCACCATGAAAACAGCATCATGCCGAACGGCCAACGCATGCAATTCGGCGAGCGGCGCCAGATCGCCGTCCATGCTGAACACGCCGTCGGTGGCGAGCAATTTTTCACCGCTCGCCTGTTCGAGCCGCGCTCCCGCCGCCTCAGTGTCACCGTGCGCGTAGCGCAGCAAGCGCGCCCGCGAGAGTACGGCGGCATCGATGAGCGAGGCGTGATTGAGCTTGTCCTCAACTACCGTGTCGCCACGGCCAACAAGCGCGCCGATGGCACCGAGATTCGCCATGTAGCCGGTGGAAAAGAGCAGCGCCGCCTCGCCGCCGAGACAATCGGCGAGCGCTGCTTCGAACTCGTCGTGCGCGCGAGTGTGTCCCGAAAGCAGATGCGCCGCGCCGGCACCGGCACCCCAGCGCCGAGCACCTGCCGCCAGCGCTTCGGCTACACGCGGATCGCAGGCCAGGCCCAGGTAATCGTTGGCGGCAAAATTGACGAGGCGCCGCCCATTCACTTCGATAAACGGCAAAGCCTGCGCTTCGCGGGTTACGCGTCGGCGACGCAGGCCACGCGCTTGCAGACGTTCGAGTTCGTCACCGAGGTTTTTTTTCATTCCACCGCGGCAGTGGAATGCGCATCCTCTGGCTGAATACCGAGGCGGGCGAATAACGTCTTGTCTTCCAGCGACTCGGGATTCGGCGTCGTGAGCAATTTTTCACCGTAGAAAATCGAGTTGGCACCGGCGAAGAAACACAGCGCCTGCAATTCATCGCTCATTCCGGTGCGTCCCGCGGCCAGTCGCACATGCGCCAGCGGCATCAGAATGCGCGCGGTGGCGATGGTGCGCACGAACTCAATCGGATCGACCGCAACGTTATCGGCATACGGCGTACCCTCCACGCGCACCAGTTCGTTGATCGGCACGCTTTCGGGATGTTCCGGCAGAGTCGCAAGCTGATGCAGCAAGCCCACGCGGTCGTCCACGGATTCACCCAGCCCGACGATGCCGCCACAGCACACCTTCATGCCCGCGCTGCGCACATGAGCAAGCGTTTGCAGGCGATCTTCATAAGTGCGCGTGGTAATTACTTCGCCATAGAACTCGGGCGAAGTATCGAGGTTGTGGTTGTAGTAATCGAGCCCGGCATCGGCCAGGCGTTCGGCCTGCGCTGCGTTGAGCATGCCCACGGTGAGACAGGTCTCCAGACCCAGCGCCTTGACCTCGTTGATGACCGGCAGAATCTTTTCCAGATCACGATCCTTCGGTCGCCGCCAGGCGCCGCCCATGCAGAACCGCGTTGCCCCGGCCGACTTGGCCGCACGCGCACGTTCGAGCACGGTTGCGGCATCGAGCAACGGTTCGTTATCTACATCGGTGTGATAGCGCACGCTCTGCGGACAGTATTTGCAATCCTCGGAGCAGCCGCCGGTCTTGATCGAAAGCAGGGTCGAAATCTGCACGCGATTCGGATCGAACACCGCACGGTGCACGCTCTGCGCCCGGAACAACAGATCGTTCAGGGGCGCACGGTAAATCGCCGCGATCTCCTCGCGGCTCCAGTCGTGTCGAAGGTCTATCGGGCCGAGTTCCGGCATAGTGTTCGCTGGCGGCGGAATACACGCATTTTAGCAGGCGCGCACGTCTCCAGTGCCGAGAGCGTAGGTGGGGCTGCTTCCCGAGTACCGGATTATTTGACGACCTTCAGGTGCGAACGCCGGGATGCGGATTCGTCGGCTGTATCCGTGTCCGGTGGCGTGGGTTCGGGTGGCGGATTGTCGTCGTCGGCAAAGGCAATCCCCTCGCCCGTCTCCTGGGCGTATATGCCGAGTACCGCCGGCAGTGGCAACCACAACTCGCGCGCCACCCCACCAAAGCGAGCGCTGCAGGTGATGGCCTCATTGCCCAGATTCAATTCGCGCACCGCCTGCAGGCTGAGGTTGAGCACGATCTTGCCGTCGCGCACGAATTCGCCCGGCACATTGACGCCCGTGACCGTGGCATCGACGATAAGCTGCGGAGTCAATCCGGAATCGCCCATCCACTCGTGCAGAGCACGCACGAGATAGGGCTTGCGCGACAGCGGTTTGGAGTCACTCATGGTTCTGAAACCAGGCTCAACTGGCCATGGCGCGCTCGCAGGCCACCAGTGAGCGTGCAAAATTGGGACGACGAAAGATGCGCTGCATGTAGTTCTTGATGCCGCGGGCCTCGCGTGGCAGCTCCACACCGAGATATGGCAAGCGCCACAACACCGGCGCCGCCACGCAGTCGGCCAGTCCGTAGTCGTTGCCCAGCAGCCAGGTGCCAGCAGCGAACAATTCATCGCTCGACACGACCGCTTCGGTCAGCTCGCGCCGTGCGCGCGTGCGCCCACGCCCTGCCCCGTTGCAGACTTCGTCGCACAACTCGTACCAGCTTTCGCCGATCTCGCTGACGAACAGGCGGGTGCGTGCCCGCTGCACCGGATCGGTGGACAACAACGGAGGATGCGGATAACGCTCGTCGATGTACTCGGCGATGATGCGCGGATCGTAAAGCGTGACTTCGCGCGAGACCAGCGTCGGCACGGTGCCATAGGGGTTGAGGTGCAGCAAATCCTCAGGTGGCGCGTCGGGTTGCACTTCAACCACTTTCACGCTGACAGCTTTTTCCGCCAGCACCAGGCGAATGCCATGCGCTGCGGGATCGTCGGGCCGCGAGTAAAGAATCATGCGAGCGGCTGGGAAAGGAACATTTCGATTATAGCCCTACGTCAAGCCGGCATGTTGCCGTTTGCGGTGCGTACCGCGCTGACCATGCACGCACCGTCATGCGGAAACGCGGCGGATATGCGCACCCAACTGGGCCAGTTTTTCCTCGATACACTCGTAACCGCGGTCGATATGATAAATCCGGTCCACCACGGTTTCGCCCTCGGCGACCAGCCCCGCGAGCACCAGGCTCGCCGAAGCGCGCAGGTCGGTTGCGAGCACCGGTGCGCCGTTCAGGCGCTTTACGCCGTGGATCATTGCGGTGTTGCCTTCGAGTTGGATTTGCGCCCCCATGCGCACCAACTCCTGCACGTGCATGAAGCGGTTTTCAAATACGGTTTCGGTCACAGCACCGGCACCTTCGGCCACCGAATTGAGCGCCGTGAACTGGGCCTGCATGTCGGTGGGGAACGCCGGATATGGCGCGGTGCGGATGGTCACTGCCTGCGGACGCCGGCCCTTCATGTCGAGTTCGATCCAGTCGTCGGCAGTGGTGATTTCGGCGCCGGCCTCACGCAGTTTCTCGAGCACCGCCTGCATCATGTCGGGTCGCGTATTCTTGACCCGCACCCGGCCACCGGTGAGCGCCCCGGCCACCAGATAAGTGCCGGTTTCAATTCGATCCGGCAGGACCTCGTAATAGCAGCCCTGCAAACTCCCCACCCCCTGGATGCGCAGCGTTTCGGTGCCCGCACCCTCGATCTTCGCGCCCATCTTGATCAGACAATGCGCCAGATCCACTACTTCGGGTTCACGCGCGGCATTTTCGATGACGGTTTCGCCATCGGCCAGTGTCGCTGCCATCATGAGATTTTCGGTTCCGGTCACCGAAACCATATCCATCAGGATATGCGCACCGCGCAGACGCTTGGCGGTGGCATAAATGTAGCCGTTCCTGACATCGATATCGGCGCCCATCGCCGTCAAGCCCTTCAGATGCAGCTCCACCGGGCGCGAACCAATCGCACACCCGCCCGGCAGCGATACTTCGGCCCGGCCGAAGCGGGCCAGCAGCGGGCCCAGCACCAGAATCGAGGCGCGCATGGTGCGCACCAATTCATAGGGTGCGATCATTTCCTCGATGGTGCTGGAATCAACTTCCAGCGCCATGTGTTCGCCCACCGTGACATCCACGCCCATGCGCCTGAGTAGCGTCACCGTGGTAGTGACATCGTTCAGATGCGGGACATTACCGATAGTGATCGGCGTCTCGGCCAGCAGCGCGGCGGCCAGAATCGGCAAGGTGGCATTCTTGGCCCCGGAGATGCGGATTTCGCCGTCGAGGTGCCCACCGCCCTGGATCAGCAGCCGATTCAAGCGTCGGCTCCGACTTCGTCGGGGGTCAGCGTTTGCAGCGAAAGGGCGTGGATTTCGCCCCCCACACGCTCGCCGAGCGCAGCGTACACCGCCTGGTGACGGGCCACCCGGCCCTGTCCGGCAAAGCTCGCATCGACAATACGGGCGGCAAAATGCACGCCGTCCCCGGATTGGACTTCGATCACAGCCTCCGGGAAGGCCGTCGTCAGCAACTGCTGCAAGTCTGTCCGGTCCATGCCGAGCCCGTATCTACAAGACTTTAAAGTTTAACAGAGCATTACCGCTAGAATAATCGGATGTTTCCCCGGAAGCTCCCGTGAACCGTCCCGCACCCAGTGCCTCGGCGGCCGGACTCATCGAGTCAGGCCGCGAGGTCATACAGATCGAAGCCGCCGCCGTCACTGCACTCGAGGCCCGACTGAACGAAACATTCGCCGCCGCCTGCGGCCTGCTGCTCGCCTGCCGGGGCCGGGTGGTAGTCACCGGCATGGGCAAGTCCGGTC
>JBOHZI010000127.1:0-6595 GCA_050738295.1 Gammaproteobacteria bacterium | reverse complement strand
AACGGGAAGTTCGCCCGTGCCGGGCTGGAAGGAAGAAGTGGTTTCGGTGGTGATGATTTGAGAATTCATGGTGTGCTCCTTTTTCTGCCCCGAAGCCTTTGGTGCGGGGCGCCCAAGGGCGAAGCGGGCCGCTCCCAAGGCCAAGGGCTGCATTCTTGGGGGGACCAGCGCAGCGTATGGGGGAGCCAAGAAAGCAGAAGCCCGCCGTGCCGCCAGGGCGCGGCAGTAGTCCGCTGAAGCCAGCGCCGCACCGGAGAGCACAGGGGCAGGGAAGGGTACAGCGGTCACAAACCGCCGCCGAGATTAGCGGCGGAATTCGGCCCGAGCCGGGCTATTCACCGGTAAAATGACGAGCCGCAGCGGCGGTAAGCGTCCGGTTCTGACCGTATAGCGGCGGTGAGCAGGCAGCAGCAAGCTGGAGCGATGGGAACGGTAGAGTCCCGAATCTTTCGCACTTTGGTTGAATCTGAGGGCCGGTCATGAACTTGGATTTTCCTTCATTGGGCGTTTTTGTGTTTGCGTTTTGCCGTCAGGCGACGGTGGCGGCTACCTCCTGGAGCCTGCTCATGTCGAGATAGCGCCGGGTGCCCCATTTGGTCCCGGCAATGTGGCGCAGCCTGGCCGCCACCGGCATCAGCGCCGAGCGGCCGCCGGGGAACGCCCCCACGACTCGGGTCCGGCGCCGGATCTCGCGCATGATCCGCTCCTGCGGATTGTTGGTGCGAATCGAGCGCCAGTGCTCGGGCGGGAAACTGGTGTAGCTCAGCGTCTCGTCGATCCCGGCCTCGATCATGGCGGCTGCCTGGGGGAGCCTCATCTCCCGCAGCTTCGCCGCCACCTGGGCAGCCTTTTGCCGGGCCGCGGCGCGGTCCTCCTGGGCGTGGATCGCCTTCAGCATGGCGGCCACCGCCTTGACCTTGCCCGACGGCACCACGGTCCAGACATTGCGGTAGAAGTGCACCGCGCAGCGCTGCCAAGCCGCATCGGGGTAGAAGTCCGCCAGGTTCTCCACCAAGCCGAAGCACTTGTCGGAGATGAACAGGCGCACTCCGCTGAGTCCGCGTTCCCGCAGGTGGCGGAAAAACGCCGTCCAGCTCTCCTTGTCCTCCTTGGCCCTTTCCATCACCCCCAGCACCCCCCGGTACCCGTCCTGGTTCACTCCGATCGCCACCAGGATCGAGACGTTCCTCACCTCCCCGCCCCAGCACCGCTTCAGCCAGATGCCGTCCAGAAACACATAGGCAAAGGCCCCCTCGATGGGCCGGCTCCGCCACTCCTCGATCTTGGCGTAGATCTTCTGGTTGAGGTCGATCACCGTGCTGGCGCTCACCCGCGTGCCCCAGAGCAGCTCGGTTACGTCTTCGACCCGGCGCACACTGACTCCAGCCAAGTACATCTCGACCAGGGCCTCCTCCACCGAAGTCTCGCGCCGGCGGTAGCGATCGATGATCGCAGATTCAAAGGGCAGGGTGCGCAGCTTCGGGATCTTCAGCTTCACCTCTCCGGCCCGCGTCTGCAGCTGCCGCTCGTAACTCCCCGCCCGCGTGTCCACGCGGTCGGCGCTGCGTTCATACCGCCCCGCCCCGCAAAGGTGATCCGCCTCGGCGTCCAGGAGCGCATTCAGCGTCTCCTCCACCGTCTCCCGCACCACCCCTTCCAGATGCTGGCGCACCTCGCCCTGGTTGATCTCAATCATCTGCCCCCGCACCGGGGCCCGGCTTTCACTACTGGTCTCGTCCACAGGACTCTCCTGTCTGGTGCGCGGGCGGCGCCGCCGCCCGCTTGGTTGTTGTACCAGACCGGCTCCCGATTCTCAAATGTGCGAAACTTTCCGGACGTTATCATGGGAACAGGGGCGGCGAGCGAGGCTTTGCACGCGATTTGCGAGCTGCCATCCTTCGAGGGCACGTCAGCGGCGGTCTCGAAGCGAACGAGAGCCGACTTTACGTTATGAATCTCTGACGTGCGCCGTCAAGCTTCCCTGCGTAGCACGCGGGCCGGATCAATCCTCGTAGCGCGCCAGGCGGGAACCGCCACGGCGGCGAGCACAGCGCCTAGGAGCACCGCGGGCGTTGCCGCTACAACTAGCGGATCGAAACTGCCAACGCCGAACAGCATGCTAGCCAGTAGCCGGTTCGCAGCGAGCGACGCGAGCAGACCTAACGCCGTCCCAGTACCCGACCACAATACCGCCTCGCAGACGATGTTACTAAGAATTTTGCTGCTAGAGGCACCCAATGCCATCCGAAGCCCAATTTCTCCGGCGCGCCTTTCCACTGCATACGACTGGACGCAGAACACACCGAAGGCTGCCATCAGCAGTGCCAACCCGGCAAGTAGGGCTGCAAACCATGCCCAAAAGCGGTGATTAGCAATTGAAGGTAAGGCGGATACATTCATGTTGCGCGGAGGAAACACGTAGGGTTGCTGTCCATCTACCGATGGCAGGCCGCGCAACAAGGCCGTCAGTGCAGGCAGCGTTAATGCCGGTTCACGTGATTTAAGAATAAGAGTGAGCCCTGGCACCTGGTCTTGGTATACCGACTCAAAAATCTGCGGCTGCGGTGCAGCGGCAAGACTCTGGTCGCGCATATCGCCCACCACACCGATGACCGTGCAACCCATCGGATCTGGGTTGTTCGTCCCACAACGGGCCAGCGCGAGTCGCTCCTCCAGAGGACTTCGGCTGGGGAAATACCGCCTGGCAAAACTCTCGTTCACGATGACTTTCTTGGTTTGCGCGGTTGTATCGTCGTTATCAAAGTCGCGACCCGCGATGAGGCGGACGCCCATCAGTGAGAAGTAGCCAGGAGTGACCAAAGTTGGAAAGATGACACTCATTGCGCGCGGAGGCGCGCTAAGTGCAGGGCTATTATCATCGCTCAACGGCGCGGTAGTCGCGGCCGCAGCAGCAGCTACGGCTGGAAGTCCGCGCAGACGATTAAGGACCGCGAGGAGGTAAGCGTTGGAGTGTTGGCGCTGAGAGTTCACGCAATCTGGGCGTGGTGTGCAGTCCCGCGCAAGTGGCATCTCAATCTTCACTGCGATCCGTCCCGTCATCTGAAACCCAGGATCCACTCGGTCGAGGTTGGCAAAGCTGTGGATCAATAGCCCCGCTGAGCACACTAACAGAGCAGCCAGCATCGCTTCTCCTGCTACGAGCCATCGAAAATGCGCACTGCTTGTCCTAGGATTCCGCAAAGCGACTGAGGTAGCTTTCCACGATGGCAGTACCCCAAACAGTAGCACCGATAGGATTGCCGTACCGCCCGTCCACAATAATACTGGAAACGATAACACTGTGACATGCAGTGCGGCGATGTGACTAAGGAGGCGAGGTGGTAGCAAGGCGATGTTGCGCACATATAATAGATTCAGGACAATAGCGGCGAGACTGTACCCAAACAATGCGCCGAGGCTAGCAAGTACGGCCGATTCGGTAAGCAGTTGGCGCCTGAGCCGTGCCTGCGAACCACCGAGTGCAGCCCGTATGGCCAACTCATTTTGCCGGTGATGCGCACGACCCAACAGCAGACTGGCTACGTTGGCGCATGCGAGCAACAGAAGGAATACCGAAGCGAGTTGCAGTAGGAACAGGGATGACCGTAGACTTTTGCCAAATACTGAGCGCAGCGGCGTCACCTGAGGCGACCATGGCATACCCGCCGGCCACAATACAGTTGCCCTGCTCGGCGCTGGATAACGGCGCTCCAACTCCGAGGTCACCTCTCGGGCTGCGGTAAGGGTCGAGTCCGTCCGCAGCCGGCCGATTAGAAAGAGATTGCGTGAATTGGCCGTAGAGGGACTGGGTACGTCCGGTACCCAAATATCGGTGGGCTGGTCAAGGCGGAATTCTGGCTGTAACACCCCGACCACTGTGTATTTTCCGTATGTGTTCAGGCGTTCTTCTATTTGAGCTCCAATTACATGCGGATTACCACCGAACTCGCGGCGCCAGAAATCGTCACTAATGACAGCAACTCTACCGTGGTCAACACGTGCATCGGCTGCAGTAAGCAGCCTGCCTAGTTCGGCCTTTGCACCGAGTACACCGAAAAAAGTGGCAGATACGGAACGTGTAAATGGCGCAGTCGCCAGGCCATTGATCCGCCATATGTTATCCGCGCTGCCCGCAGTCACGGCACCTACGCTGCTGAATACGCGTTGCAGGTCGGTCTGCCATTGCCGCAACTGTCCCGCGCTCACCGCAGGTTCGCCCACACTATTGGGTTGCGCACCATTTGCAGAAACCCAAACGAGTCGATCCGCATTGGGGAATGGAAGAGTGCGGAGTAGCGCCGCGTAGGTCAAGGCAAAAGCAACCGCGTTGGCCCCGATGCCTATCGCCAACATAAAGACCACGGCCGTGGACCACCCAGGCCGTCGCCGAAAGAGGCGTACAGCGTACCAAATATCCTGCCACAACTGTATCATACGGAAGTGCCTTGAGCTATCGACGGCTTAGGTCGGGCTTCGAAGATGCTTATGTTACCGGTACTGCTTCCTATAAAGAGAACATACATTATGCAGTAGCCATGGCACCGCTCTCTGCTGAAGTGGTTTCTTGAAGCCTGCCGTTCGTCATGCACAATACGCGGCTCGCCGCTCGCATTGCCGAAGGGCGGTGGGTTACTAAAAGTAACAGTGGTATTCCATGCGCAGTGAGTCGGGTGAGAATCCTGTGCTCTGTATCCATATCGAGGCAGGATGTCCCTTCATCAAGGATGAGGACCTTAGGCTGGCGGAGCAAGGCGCGAGCGAGGAGTATTCTTTGTCGCTGCCCGGCCGAGAGTGAGGCGCCAGCTTCTGCTATGACTGTGTCGTAACCGCTGCGTCGCCGAGGCAGACGCCGCTGCGAAGAAGTCGAACGAAATCGGCGCCGAGTGGTCCGACGTTGATATAGGCCGCCTTGCTGGTTGCAACAAAAAGCGTTCTGCCAAACCTGGTGTATTCCGATACATTGGTTGGCAAATCAATCGGGCAATTGAGTGGAAACTCGCGGGTATAGCTTGAGCGTTGTATTTCCATTGCAGCCTCCTTCACATCGAATGAAATTGACGCCGTATAACGGAGCGATCACAATGAGTACCGTACGATGCAATATCCGGCACACGGACCAGTCTCAATAAAGACCGAAGCTGGGGACAATCTGCTATCCAGCTTGCGCACAGGGTTTCCTGCAAAGAGCGAATGCGTCGGCGGTGAGAGCTGAACCACGAACAATAGGTGATGATCGAGCCAGTAATATGGCCGGCGCGGCGCGCAGACAGCCGCGATCTACCGTGGCAGGACACGCACGCCGTGTTGAAGGGGGTATAGTGGGTGCTGGGGACAAGGGCACAACGGCGCCTGGGAATGCCGAACCACTCTCCGCTCCATCGCCGTTTCCAGCATGCGCCGTTTCCAGCCATGGAGGCAGGTTACACGCTGACCGTAGACACATGGTCATTACCACCGCTAGCTTTGGAGTGAAACACGCCGAGAGGCATGTTGTCAAGAAAAATGTTTTCGTCGGCGGAATGGCATCTCTGAACGGCTGACAGCCCTCTATCGAGCCGCGCGATTTATGGTGGCTTTCAAATCGACTTTTCGCTTCCGGATGTAGCGATTCGTCAACGTGGAGGTGTTGCAAGCGCATTTGTGACGGTTCGCTCGGAATATGCAATCGGGTTGTGCTTGTCCGGCCGACGCTCCGCCAGGGCTTGTTTAACCACGTTTGGCGAGATGCCGGCATGAAGCTGATCACGGACCCAGGCCCAGTCGCGTTCGGATTGGCTGAGCGGGTGGCCGTCACGGCGCAGTCCCGTGCTTTCCGACCGGGTCGCCGGCCGCTCAGGAGGCGGAACGGCCGGCATGTCTGCGAAATGCCGCTGCAAGTGCATGGTGTCGCTCAGGCGGTACCCTCGAACTGGGACAGGTTCCGCAAATTTCTTATTGTGGAAGCCCGGCAGGCGCAGGACGCGGGCGGCGTCGGTCGCGGCGGGGTCACCACCGAAGGTGGCGGCCATGCGGTGCAGCATCGCTTCGGCTTGATCGACAGCGAGGCCTTCAACCTGCCAGATGATCTGATGCTTGCCGGGCGAGGTGTCCATGACGTAGTTGGGCTTGGGCAGGACAGGGCTTTCGAAAATCCTCTGGAACCGGACATCGCCGTCATCATCAAGATCTAGGTAAAGATGGCGAATTTCGGCAACATCGGCCTTGGTTCGCCCCTTGGCCTCCGGTTTCAGCGTGTTCATCGAGATGTAGATGTCCGACCCGTCGGCGTTTTCGTAACGGAGGTACCGCTGCACGCGCGGCGATGCCGCATCCTGGGCGGACAGCAGCCGTTGGAGGGTGTAGTTCTCGGGGCGGTTGCGGATGACAAGCGCAACGCGGTCGTTCAGGCGGTAGTTCCGCTTGATGAAATCCCACGACGTTGCTGCATCATTTGCATTCATAGAGCACCGTGAAGTTGTGCCTGTCGGTGTCCTGGTCGTAACCGGTCAGCTCGACGATCTCGGCGACCCGGCGCCTGCCGGCCGCGCGTTCCACGTGAACGATGACCTGAATCGAGTCGGCGATTTGGGCCTGGAGAGCCCGGTGTGGGATTTAG
>JBOHZI010000126.1:0-6606 GCA_050738295.1 Gammaproteobacteria bacterium | reverse complement strand
GAATGGCTCTCGAAGCCCCCAGTCTCGGCGAGGATCTCGATCTACTGCGCGAAACGGTTCGCCGTTTCGCCGCCGCCGAGATCGCGCCGCGGGCGGCGGAGATCGACGAGAGCAATACCTTTGCCCGCGATCTGTGGCCGCGGCTCGGCGAACTGGGACTGCTTGGCCTGACCGTTTCCGGCGAATACGGCGGCTCGGAGTTGGGCTTCCTCGCCCACGTCGTCGCGATGGAAGAAATTTCGCGGGCCTCGGGTTCGGTTGGCCTGTCCTACGGCGCGCACTCCAATCTGTGCGTGAACAACATCTTCCAGAACGGCAACGACGCGCAGCGCAAGAAGTACTTGCCGAAACTGATTTCCGGTGAATGGGTGGGCGCGCTGGCGATGTCGGAAAGCGGCGCCGGTTCCGACGTGGTGGGCTCGATGAGTTGCCGCGCCGAAAAGAAAGGCAACGTGTGGGTCGCCAACGGCACCAAGATGTGGATCACCAACGGCCCGGATGCCGATGTCGCCATCGTGTACATGCGCACCGCGGCCTACAAGGATGAGGGTTCGCAGTCGATCACGGCGTTTCTGGTCGAGAAGGGCATGCAGGGCTTCAAGGCGGCGCAGAAACTCGACAAGCTCGGCATGCGCGGCTCCAACACCTCGGAACTGGTGTTCGAGAACTGCGAAATTCCTGCCGAGAATGTGCTCGGCGAGGTCGATCAGGGTGTGTACGTGCTGATGCGCGGGCTCGACTCGGAACGGCTGGTTCTCTCCGGCGGACCCATCGGCCTGATGGCCGCGGCGCTCGACACCGTCCTGCCCTACGTGCGGGAGCGCAAGCAGTTCGGCCGAGCCATCGGCGAATTCGAGCTGATGCAGGGCAAGGTCGCCGACATGTACATCTCGCTGGAAACCGCGCGCACCTTTTCCTACTCGGTGGCGCAGCGCTTTGATGCCGGCAGCAAGCAGCGCAACCAGGCCGCCGCCGCCCTGCTCTATGCTTCGGAGCAGGCCGTGAAGGTCGCCCTGGAAGCCATCCAGGCACTCGGCGGCAACGGCTACATCAACGAATATCCCACGGGGCGCCTGCTGCGCGACGCCAAGCTGTACGACATCGGCGCCGGCACCAACGAAATCCGGCGCATGCTGATCGGTCGCGAACTATTTAATCCGTGAGGGGTGAGGCGTAAGGAGCGAGGTGTAATGAAGCCTGCCCTCACGCCTCACCCCTCACGCCTTACTTATCACTTATTGGAGAAATTGCGCATAAAGCGTTGGAGTTTGATATGGCACAAGACCCGATCGTTATTGTCAGCGCCCGCCGCACCGCCATCGGTTCGATGCTGGGCCAGTTCGCCACGGTGAAATCCCAGGAACTGGGCGCCGCCGCCATCAAGGCCGCGATTGCCGATGCCGGCATCGAAGCCGGCGACATCAGCGAAGTCATCATGGGCTGCGTGCTACCCGCCGGTCTCGGCCAGGCGCCCGCGCGCCAGGCCGCGCTCGGCGCCGGCATTCCCGAATCGGTCGGCTGCACCACGATTAACAAGGTCTGCGGCTCGGGCATGAAGGCCATCATGCTGGGCCACGACCTGATCACCGCCGGGTCCGCCGACATCGTCGTCGCCGGCGGCATGGAATCGATGACCAACGCCCCGCACATGGTCAATGCCCGCGCCGGCATCCGCTACGGCGACGCCAAGCTGGTCGATCACATGGCCTGGGACGGACTCACAAATCCCTACGACAGCCAGTCCATGGGCGTGTTCGGCGAACTCTGCGCCGAGAAGTATCACTTCACGCGCGAGCAGCAGGACGATTTCGCGGTGGAATCGGTCAAACGCGCTCAGCGCGCGACCGAGGGCGCGTTCAAGGCCGAGATCACGCCGGTCACGGTGAAGACCCGCAAGGCCGATGTGACCGTTGACACCGACGAGGAACCGGGTCGCTCCAAGATCGAGAAGATCCCGAACCTCAAACCCGCGTTCAAGAAAGACGGCACCGTGACCGCGGCCACCTCCGCCTCGATCTCCGACGGCGCCGCGGCGCTGGTGCTGATGCGCGAGTCCGAGGCCACCAAGCGCGGCCTGAACCCGCTCGCCCGCATCACCGGCCACGCGAGCTTCGCGCAGGAACCGGCCTGGTTCACGACCGCCCCGGTCGGTGCCATCAAGCATCTGCAGGAAAAGCTCGGCTGGGAAGAGAAGGACGTCGATCTGTACGAGATCAACGAGGCCTTCGCCGTCGTGACCATGGCCGCGATGCACGACCTCAAACTGCCGCACGAGAAGGTGAACGTGAACGGTGGCGCCTGCGCCCTGGGCCATCCCATCGGCTGCACTGGCGCGCGCATCACCACCACACTGCTGCATGCGCTCAAGGCGCACGGCGGCAAACGCGGCATTGCCTCGCTGTGCATCGGCGGCGGCGAAGCGACGGCCATCGCCGTGGAAATGCTCTGAGCGCCACACGGTAACTACGCATGACCAAGCTCTACTACCACCTGCTGGAAATCCTGTGGGTGGCATGGGTGCTTTACTGGTGGTTGACGGCGCGCAACGCAAGCGCAGCGGTACGTCGCGAATCGTTTCTGTCCCAGGTGGGTCACCTCGGACCGCTGACCGTGGCCGTGCTGCTGTTGTTGCCGTTGCGCTGGCCCCTCGGCGTGCTGAACAACTTCGTATTCGGCGACCGCTACGCGCTCTACGCCATCGGCCTCATCATCACTGCAATCGCACTGGCCTTCTCGGTCTGGGCACGGATCACCATCGGGCGCAACTGGAGCGGTATCGTCACCGTCAAACAGGGCCACGAACTGATTCGCAACGGTCCGTATCGCTGGGTCCGCCACCCGATCTACACCGGCCTGATCTTCGGCTTCGTCGGCACCGCACTCGCTCTCGACGAGTGGCGCGGCTGGCTCGCGGTGGCGATCACCTTCGCAGCCCTGTGGCGCAAACTACGCCTCGAAGAACGCTGGATGAGCGAGCAGTTCGGCGACCAGTACATCGAGTACCGCAAACACACCGCCGCCCTGATCCCATTCATCCTCTAACGCGCTGTTAAGAGGCGTGACCTGTTCCGTCATACCGGCATGCTTGCTGGTGGCGCCCGTCACAACAGTTTCCCGCGGAACCGCCAGCGCAGCACTTCAGTGTTTCGGCGATCCGCAAACTGATGGCGGCATTGCACCCACCCCATGATCCGGACAAAAAAGAGGGCGACCGTTTTCACATTCACCCCCAAGTGCCTCTACTCGAGGTCAAGAGAACTAGCGGCTCGGACGTCGTCTACGCTCGACGCCCACAGCCAAACCAGGCAACAACACGAGGATAGGCCAGCCAGGCTACCGCCACCCTCATCAGTCTCCAATACCAGATGCAATTCCGATCACAAAGATTATGAGATTTGCAAAAAAATGGGGGTGACCGAATCGTAGGCCACCCCCACAAGACCGCTTCGGGTGCGGTCACAACCTTTCAATACAGCTCCGGTCTACGCCCGGTTGCGTCCCTTTCGAATCGCGGCGGCCGCGAGCGCAAGGCCAAGCAACGCCGCAAGCGCCAACCAGCCGAAACTACCGCCGCCCTTGCTGCCTTTAGGGCCTTGAGGTCCGGCTGATCCCGGCGGGCCAACGGCGGGATTTGTTTGTAACGTCAGGGTGTTGTTGCTGGAGTCACTATCCGGCTCGCGGGCACTGGCCTCGAAAGTCGCGCCGATAGAACTTGCGGCAGCCGTCGCCTGCACCGAGATCGTCACTACCTTGCTGTCGTTCGGCTCTATGGTGCCGAGGTCACAGGTTACCGTCGCCGGCCCTTCCACCATGGCGGGCTTTACGCCGCCGCCTGTCGATCTGCCGATGCCAGCAGTCGTGGGCGGCGGTGTGCACGTCGCACCGTTAATGCCGATGTAATTCACATTGGCCGGAACTTCGTAGGAGAGCTCTGTCTGGGTTGCCGAACCGGCGGCATCCGGAAGATTTTGCACCGCGATGGTGTAGGCAAGATAGTCGCCCGCCTTGACCGTCCCCGTCGGGCTTACGCTGCCGCCTACAGCAAGGTCTATCGGCTGCGGGTCCCACGTAACCGTGAGCGGGATGATGGCATCCGGGTAGGGCGAGCCTGATACCTCCAGATAGCCCTGAGAGGTGGTGAACTCCTTCTGACCCGTGCCATCGAAGGTCAACGTCACGTTGGTCGAGCCGCCCGCCGCTATCGTAGCAGAGGTCGGCGCGGCCGTGAGCCACGGGATATTGTTCTGGCCACACGAGCTATAACCCGGTAGTATCTCGGCACTCGCGAGACCGGTAAAGGTGTCACCCGCATCCATGCCGCCGATCTCGTAGAAGCCGCAGGCGCTGTCGCTACGGAGGGTCGCGACGATGTTGTTCGGCAAAGCGCTCCAACTATCGCTCGCTGCATCGTAGCTCTGGCCCTGGTTGGTGAGCGTCGTCGTCCCGTTGGTTATGCCATCTTGAAACAGCAAGTGCCCATTGCTGCCGATGGCGCTCATGCCCCAGTTGTCGTAGAGCAAGTTGGCTACCTGCGACCAACTGTCGCTCGACGGATCGTACTTATAGGCGGCAGTCGTATCGCTGCCGTTCGAGACGTCTCCCCCGCCGCAGTAGAGGGCGCCGTTCACGACGCCGCAACCTTGCCAGGCGATGTCTGTCGGATAGTTCGCCGCCGAACTCCAACTGTTGCTCGACGGATCGTAGACCTCGACCCCCTTGCTGAAGGTCGAGCAGGAGTCGCCGTCACAGCCCCCGATCACATAGAAATTGTTCTGAAACGCTACGCCTGCGGCTGCAAACTCCGTCCCCGAGCCGGTAAAGTCCGCTCCAGTTGTGAAGCTGTTGTTTGCGATGTCGTAAATATAGAGCTTATTGTTGGGGCCGCTCGCTCCATCCCCATCGGTAATGTAGACCTTGCCGTTGAGTTCTGCACAAACAGGCCTTTCAAGCCCTCCATTCGGGAAATCCGCAATCGAGGACCAGCTGTCGCTCGACGGATCGTAGGCATAGTCGCTCGCAGTATTGGTGCCGTTGCTGACACCGGTGAATGCGTATACCTTGCCCGTGGCCGGGTCGGCTGCACTGCAGCTATCGACCACCGGTACCGGGTAGGGCGCAATTGCCGTCCAGGCCGCCGACGACGAGGCAGGTGCAAACGTATGTGCATCTTCCCGGGCGGCGGTAAAGTTCCGGCCTTGCATGGCGACGCTTCGCAGGTTCGTCGGGCTGAAGTGGCCATGCACAAGATGCAGCGGAGCACTCCTGCCCTCGGCCGGCGTCGACGAAGTTCCCGGTGGCGGCGCGTTGATCGCGACGATATTGAACTGTCCAGCCCCATTCCCGGTGTTGCCGATAGTCAAGGTCTTGGTGGCCTGGTTATTCACCATCACGTGCAGATCGAAGCTGGTCGGGTTGGCCGTGAACTGCGCCGACTTGAGCGAGAAGTTCTTGGTCTGCACCTGATTATTTTGCACCGTGAACGGTACCGTCTGCGGTGTGTACTGCCCGTAACTGGCGGTCAGGGCAGTGGCGCTCGATGGAGTAAAGAAGAGATACGAGCCTGCCGGCAGATTCGGATCGGCGGAATTCTGTATCGTCTTGGTGCTATCGCCCACGTTGTCGGCTACGTTGACACCCACGAGTCCTTTGCCGGTGTTGGAATCGGTCACCTGACCATAGGTCATCCCCCCGGAAACCGGCTGGCAGGAACCGATCGACACATCGTCTATCTGCGCGTACCAATCCCAGGCATTACTATCGAAATCGTAAAACTGCCACTGCAAGAGAACGGAGCCACTGGATGGCATATAGGGACCGAGGTCCACACTCACGTTGTCGCCCGGCAGGCTATAAAGTGAGCCAGGCGGATGAGATGTCGTCCAATGCAAGAGCGTATTAGCTCCGTTCCCATCAAGAACCAGATCCAGAGTCGAGTCGTCCTGGGCCTGAAAGTTGGCCTTGTACCTGAGAATCGGATCGGCCGGCAAGCTCGTTACCGGAATCGGCGGACTCTGCAATATGGTGTAGTAGGCGCCCCCCGTTAAGGCGGTGTCGGCCATGGCCGCCGCGCCTGTCCCTCCGGTGACATTCCCTTGGCTGTAATCCGTGTTGAGCTGCCACGATGCTCCCCCCGCAATAGGAGTAATCACCTGCCAGCCTGGAGGCGGGAAACTGCCGTTGAAATCCTCCCCGAAACCGCCTTGGACAAATTCATAGCCCGGCGCCGAACAGGAGTCGATGACGGTAAGCGGGATGTTCTCGGTCTGATCACCGGACAGGTTGGTCACCGTCGCCGAACCCGGATTATAGCCGTCAAAGGCCGGCGTTACGGCCAGCGTGTAGGAATCTCCTTCCGGCACGCTCACGCTGTAAGCACCCGTCGTCGGGTTGGTCCAGACATCGGCCACTTGTTGACCGTAGTTGGCGGAAGTAACCGTCACATCGGCATACAGACCGTAGTCATGTCCCGATCCGTCGGTCACGTGCCCCGAAATCGTTGCATCGGCGGCTTTCGTCAGGTTGAAATTCTGCGTCGTGGTCTGCCCATTGACGATGACGACCTGCTCGGAGTCGCTCGTATAGCCGTAGGCGCTTGCAATAGCAGTC
>JBOHZI010000125.1:0-6607 GCA_050738295.1 Gammaproteobacteria bacterium | reverse complement strand
GGACACAAATCACAAGGTGGGAGCACCATCACCATGCAGGTGGCGCGCAATTTCTTCCTCACGCGCAAGAAGCTCTACATCCGCAAAATCCGCGAAATTTTCCTGGCTCAACGCATCGAACGGGAGCTGTCCAAGGAAGATATCCTGCGTCTGTACCTGAACAAAATTTATCTCGGTAATCATGCCTACGGTGTAGGCGCCGCAGCAGAACTTTATTACGGCAAAACCGTGTGGCAATTGAGCCTGGCTCAGATGGCCATGATCGCGGGGTTGCCCAAGGCGCCATCCTCCTTCAACCCGCTGGCCGATCCGCAGCGCGCCACGGAGCGGCGCGGCTATGTGCTGGGGCGCATGCACGATCTGGGCTACATCAACCAGACGGCTTACGCGCGCGCCATGGCGGCCCCTGTTACGGCCCGGCCACACGGCCCGCAAGTAACCATTGCGGCGCCCTACGTGGCCGAAATGGCACGCGACTACATGACCGGCCAGTACGGGGACAGCGCCTACACGGCCGGCTTTCAGGTAGTCACTACCATTGATTCACGCCTCCAACAGGCAGCCGAACATGCACTCACCGGAAATCTGGAACGGTTCGACCGCAATCAGGGTTGGCGTGGCGCATTGGCCCACACGACGTTGCCAGCATCAGCGTCGGCTACGACGCTTGCGGCAGCGGTCGCCACAGTCCCGGCTGTGGCCAACCTGGTACCCGGCGTGGTGAGTGCCATCTCCAAGCAAAGCGTCAGCGTCTATCTGCAGGGCCACGGTTTAACTCGGATCGACTGGTCCGGACTCCAGTGGGCAGCCGGCAAATCCGACACGGCCGGGAGCTTTCTCAAGCGTGGTGACCTGATCTATGCCATCGCCGATGGCACGCAGTGGCAGCTTGGGCAATTGCCGCAGGTGCAGGGCGCCATGGTTGCGCTCGACCCTTACGACGGCGCCATCGTTGCGCTTGATGGCGGGTTCGCCTTCAACCAGAGCAAGTTCAACCGCGCCATCCAGGCCCATCGGGGGCTGGGCTCGTCATTCAAACCCTTTGTCTATTCGGCCGCGCTCGAAAAGGGCATGACGCCGGCGACCCTGATCTCCAATGCCCCCTTCGTATCGGTTGCCAACCGCGCCCTGTCCGACCTGTGGCGCCCGCAGAACTACGAACGCAACACCTCCGGGCTCATGCGCCTGCGCGAGGGGCTGGTGCATTCAATCAACATCGTTTCGGTGCGCATTCTGCAGCGGATCGGCGTCGTCCCCGCCATCGACTGGGCCGAACACTTCGGTTTCACGTCCGCAGAGTTACCGCATAACCTCACCCTCGTACTCGGCAGCGCAAGCCTGACTCCACTGTCGATGGCACGTGGCTATGCCGTATTCGCGAACGGCGGTTTTCTGGTGCGGCCGTATTTCATTCAAAGGGTAACGGGGCCCGGCGGCAACCTGCTGGCCGTAGCCAACCCCTGGGTGGCTTGCGCCTCATGTACAGCTGCGAACGCAGCCAGCGCAGCCGCACCCGTCACGGCCGCGGTGCCGGCGTCAGCCGCGGTGGCTGCCACCGCTCCCAGCGCACCGGTCAGTGTGGCGGCACCGGCGTCGGCCGTGGCTGCGGCCACCAGCGCGGCTACCCGGGCCCATAAGGCCAAAGTGCTCGTTGCACAACCTTCCAACGTTCCGCGCCTGGCGCCGCGCACGATCCCGGCGCAGAATGCCTACCTCATGACGAGTATGCTGCATAGCGTTATCGAACGCGGTACCGGCCACGACGCACGCATCCTCGGCCGTGACGATCTGGCCGGCAAAACGGGCACCACCAACGATTACTCCAATGCCTGGTTCGACGGCTTCGGACCCCGGCTGGTCGCCGTTGCCTGGGTCGGCTACGATCAACCGCATTCGTTGGGTCATGGCGAAACGGGTGCCCGTGCGGCGCTGCCCATGTGGATCAATTTCATGGGCGCCGCACTGAAAGGGGTTCCCGAGGCGCCTGCCACCATGCCGCCGGGTCTGGTTACCGTACGCATCGACTCCAAGACCGGGCTGCGTTGCAATGCCGACGATCCCAACGCCATGTGGGAAACTTTCCGTACTGGCAACGTGCCGCCAAGGAATCAAACGCAACAGGCGCCGAGCCTGTACGGAGGTGGCGGCAGTTCGGCAAACGGCGACCCATGAAATCGGAACATGCGCGACAACTGCTGGCGCAGGAGGCCGCGCGCATCCTCTCGGAGGAAGGTCGACGCGATTTTTTGAGTGCCAAGCACAAGGCCGCCGCGCACCTGGGACTCGCTCTCAAACATTTGCCGACAAACCGTGAAATAGAGACCGCACTGATCGCGCACCAACGTCTGTTCGAAGCGCCGGAGCAAAGCCGGCGCCTGCACCGCTTGCGCACCACGGCACTGGCGGCCATGACCCGCTTCGAAGACATGGAAATAAGAGCTACCGGTGCGGTACTCGGTGAGGTGGCGACCGCCCACTCCGTTGTAGAACTACATGTATTCGCAGAGCCGCCGGAACGGCTGGTGTTTGCTCTTGCCGATCAGGGGCTGCAGTACCGCGAAAGCATGCGCCGCCATACATGGCGCAACGGACGCATCCGCGTCCTGCCCATTTTCGAATTCAATCTCGGAGGGCAGGACGTGGAAGCCACGGTATTCAATCTCGACAACATCCGCGAGGCACCCATCGATCCCGTAGACGGGCAACCCATGCGCCGTCTGGGACGCTCTGCGCTCGAAGCCCTCATCGACAAAACCAACCCGATAGTGCCTGGCTAGCTGACTTTCTCAGCGCCTCGCTTCAACGCTTGTCGAGCGGAACGAACTCCCGCTTGTCGGCACCGGTATAGAGCTGACGTGGGCGTCCGATGCGCATATGCGGATCAGCCACCATCTCCTGCCAGTGGGCAACCCAACCCACCGAACGGGCAATGGCGAACATCACGGTGAACATATCGGTGGGAATGCCGAGCGCCTTGTAGATGAGTCCGGAATAAAAGTCCACGTTGGGATAGAGCTTGTGCGAGACAAAATACTCGTCCTTGAGCGCAATCTCTTCAAGTTTAAGCGCGAGCTCCAGTAGAGGTTCCTGAGTAACCCCGAGATCTTCCAGCACCTCGTGTGCCATGGTACGAATAATCTTCGCGCGCGGGTCGAAATTCTTGTACACGCGGTGTCCGAAACCCATCAGTCGGAACGAGTCGTTCTTGTCCTTGGCACGGGCCACAAATTTCTCGATCTTGTCTGCCGAACCAATCTCATTGAGCATTTTCAGCACGGCTTCGTTGGCTCCGCCATGCGCCGGCCCCCACAGACAGGCGACGCCGGCGGAAATTGCCGCATACGGGTTGGTACCAGAACTGCCGGCGAGACGCACAGTGGAGGTGCTGGCGTTCTGCTCATGATCGGCGTGCAGAATGAACAACAGGTTCAGCGCCTTGGCCGCCACCGGGTTCACTTCGTAGGGTTCGCTCGGTACCGCGAAGAGCATATGCAGCAGGTTTTCCGCGTAGCCGAGTTCGTTGCGCGGGTACATGAAGCGCTGACCGATCATGTGCTTGTAAGCCGCGGCGGCTACCGTCGGCATCTTGGCGATTACACGTTTGGCGAACAGATCACGATCTTCGGGATCGTGAATGTTGGTGCTTTCGTAATAGAAAGCGGAAAGCGAGGCCACCACGGCAGTCATCATCGCCATAGGATGAGCGTTGGGATGGAATCCCTTGAAGAAGCGCAGCACATGCTCGTTAAGCAGCGTGTGGTAGCGAATCTCGTGCTCGAATGTCGCCAGCTCCTTGGCGCTGGGTAATTCGCCGTTCAGCAGCAGATACGCGACTTCCAGAAAATTACAGTTCTCAGCCAACGCTTCGATCGGGTAACCGCGAAACAGCAATACGCCATTCTCGCCGTCAATGTAGGTGATAGAACTTTCGCAGCTTGCGGTCGATACGAAGCCGGGGTCGAAAGTGAAAACGCCCTGGCCGCGGTAGAGACCGTTAATATCGAGCGCTGGCGGACCCAGCGTCGGTCGACGCACTTCTAGCTCAATTTTGGTGCCATCCGGCGCACTTAAATCATACTGGGGCGAATGCTCCGACATCACGAATCTCCTTGGTATTTACGTGCGGACCTTATCCTCCGGGGCCACACCACGACACTTTGACGAAACGGTGCGAACGCCGTTTCAGCTCCCGCCTACACGCGCAAGGCAACACTACCTCGAACCGAGCGAATCAGTTCGCGGGCGCACCATACTTGCGACGGAACTTGTCTACACGTCCGGCCGTATCGACAATCTTCTGCTTGCCGGTATAAAACGGGTGGCACGCCGAGCACACCTCAACATGCAGGCCCTCACTCAGCGTGGAACGCAGCTTGAAGGTATTACCGCAGCTGCACGTCACGTCAATCTCGTTATACTCGGGATGAATGCCTTCTTTCATGGGTTCAAAACAGGCTGGAAAGCCCTGTATTGTATCAGTAAGCACCTGCCAGAAGCGAATGGCAGCCCAGCACCAGCCTTGACACGGTGGACTCGCGCAGATGCAACACGCAAAGTCAACCGGACGAGAATGAAGCGGGCATAGACAGCAGCTTTTCGGCAGACCGCCACTTAGCGTTCTAAGTCAGAGTCTCACTCATCAAATCCCGCTAAGCACCTATCCACCCAATAGAAATCGGATTCTTCCACAGCCCCTGTGGATAACTTTGTGGACGAACGGAAGAAATCAGGCCCGTAAACGGTTCTCGATGCTCCCGGCTTTGAATTGATGCATTTTTCAGCACAAAAATAAATAATCAATATATTCAATTAATTACAGCTCATTTTCTCGTGTACTCGGGCAGCGAACGTGAGGTTGGGAGCGCTTTCGAAGCGCCGATTCAAACGCGGTGCATAACCCTTTGTTTCTACGCAAGACAGGCCCTCAATCCGGCAAGAACCGGGTCTGCAAATCGTTGAGATAGCGCAGCCCACGGGCACTTGGCCAGACCCGATCCCCGAGCGTTTCCAGCAACCCGTCGGCCACCGCCATCGTCACCAGCCCCGTGATCGCCTCACGAGGAAGCCCCGTGCGCTCCTCGAAGGCCGGCCAATCGAAACCATGGATGCAACGCAGCGCATTCAAGACATACTCGAATGGCCGCTCACGGCAAGCTACCTCGCTTAATGTGACCGCCTCGGCCGTTCCAGCCTGGCGCAACCAGCGCGCGGGCGAAAGGATGCGCTCGCTGCGCCAGATTCGGCCGCCGTGGCTGCGCTTGCCGTGGGCCCCGGGCCCCACACCCAGATAATCGCCGTATCCCCAGTAATTTTCGTTGTGCCGGCAACGCATGCCGTCGCGTGCATAGGCCGAGATCTCGTAGCGTTCGAAACCGGCCACGGCCAGCAGCTCGCGCCCGGCCGCTTCCATCTTCAGCATGTCCTCTTCCGGCGGCAGCCGGGGCGGTCGGCGGTAAAAGGCCGTGCCCGGCTCCAGGGTGAGTTCATACCAGGACACATGCGCCGGCTTGTGGGCGATGGCCTGCTCCAGATCATCCAGCGCCGAAACGGCCGTCTGTCCCGGTAGGCCATACATGACGTCCAGATTGAAATTGCCGATTCCCGCGGCGGCCAGTTCATCAATCGCCTGCCCGGTCTCGGCGGCCGAATGGATGCGCCCGATGCGCCGCAACAAGGCATCGTCGAAACTTTGCGCGCCCAGCGAAATCCGGTTGATACCGGCCGCTGCGTACTCGGCAAAACGTCCACGCTCGACCGTGCCGGGATTGGCTTCAAGCGTAATCTCCGCCTCCGCGCCCTGGCCGGTGCGCAGGCGGATACCCTCAATCAACTCCGAAAGCACCGTCGCCGGCAACAAACTCGGCGTGCCACCGCCGAAAAACAGGGTGACGGGCGCTGCGTCCAGCGGCCGCTCCTCCAGCTCGAAGTCCAGATCGCGCAGCAGCGCCGTCAGGTAATCCGTGAACGGCGCCTCAGCCGGCGCCACGTGAGAATTGAAATCGCAATACGGGCACTTGCGCACGCACCAGGGCACATGAACGTAAATCCCCGTCGGGGCACAGATCGGCGCACTTATAATGGTTTCCTCAATTTGCGCTGATCGAATACTCATGTTGCTAGATTCCGGCCCACGCACCGTGGTTCAACGCCAAGACTATACCCCGCCGCCCTATCTCATTGACACTACCTCCCTGCATTTTTCCCTGGGAGAAAAAGCAACTGAGGTGACCGCGCGGCTGGCGTTGCGGCGCAATCCGGAGGCCGAGGCGGTAGATCCGTTGATTCTGGACGGTACCGAGCTGGAGCTGCTGGAAATCCGCATCGATAGCGCTCCACTCGCTCCCGAGCGCTATCAGGCCGGCGCCAAGGGGCTGGTGGTCCATGCGCCGCCTGAACGCTTCGAGCTGACTACGCGCGTGCGTATTCACCCCGAAACCAATGCGGCGCTGTCGGGGCTGTACAAATCCTCCGGCAACTTCTGTACTCAATGCGAGGCGGAAGGCTTTCGTCGCATCACTTATTATCTTGACCGCCCCGACGTGCTCTCGCGCTTCGATGTGCGCATTGAAGCCGACCGCGCGCGCTGTCCGGTGCTGCTCTCCAACGG
>JBOHZI010000124.1:0-6653 GCA_050738295.1 Gammaproteobacteria bacterium | reverse complement strand
CCTGCAGGAGCCGCTGTCGGGCATCATCGGCGCGGTCAAACAGGCGCTGGAGCAAACCCCGCCGGAACTCGCCGGCGACGTGGCCGAACGCGGCATGGTGCTCTCCGGTGGCGGCGCGCTACTGCGCGATTTCGACCGGTTGATCGCCGAGGAAACCGGCATCCCCGTGATTATCGCCGAGGACCCACTCACCTGCGTGGCCCGAGGCGGTGGCCGCGCGCTGGAACTCATCGACGAGCACGGACCGGACCTGCTCGCACTTGAATAGGGGAACCTCTGATCTATTCATGCGTGGATCACGTGTGTACCCCAAAGACCCGAATGCAAGGCGCTCGGCGTAGCGCCGTAGCAGGGACTAGGTCAAGCCGGGCAACGCAGCAGTCAGGCCTTTGGGGCCAAACCCCGCAGGGGCCGGCGCGACGGCGCATGAATAGATCAGAGGTTCCTGGAGTAACCGCGTGAAAGTCACACGCGATCACCGTCTATTTCACGCCACCTCGCGTGGGCGAACGTTGCGTACCGGCGTTCTGATTGTTGCCGCCGTCGCCCTGATGGCGCTCGACCACCATTACCAGCCGCTCAGTTACATGCGTACGACGCTGCTCGCCGTGGTTTACCCGGTGCAATGGCTGGTCAACTCGCCCGGCGAGTTGGGCCGTGCGCTGGGCTCCGATCTGGCTACTCGCCACACGCTGCTTACACGTAACGCCGAACTGGAACGCAAGTTGATGCATGCCCGTGTCGATGTGGCTCGCATGGACGCGCTCAAGGACGAAAACCGGCGCCTGCGTCTGCTGCTCAACGCCGTGGGGCACATGCCGGGCCGGGTGGTCGCGACCAGTATTCTCAGGGTGGACATGAGTCCGTTCCAAAGCCTGATTACAGTGAACGCCGGAAAGGATTTCGGGGTGCATCCGGGGCAACCCGTGATCGATGCCGACGGCGTGGTCGGTCAGATTACCGGCATCGGCCCGCTGCAATCGCAGATCATGCTGATTACCGATCCAGCCAGTGCGATTCCGGTGGAAATCGAGCGCACCGGCCTCGCCACGCTCGCGATCGGCACTGGCCAGATCAACGTACTCTCCCTGCCTTACCTGCCCAACAGCACCGACATCAAACCCGGCGACCGGCTTATTGCGTCGGGCTTCGGTGGCCGTTATCCGCGCGGCTATCCGGTGGCCATAGTGACCGCAGTCACACCACAAGCGGGTGAGCCTTTTGCGCAGGTGTCCGCCCGCCCCTTGGCCCACCTCGGCCGCGAGCACGAAGTGCTGCTCTACTTCACGGCCAAACCCGACCAGGCGAGCACGAAATGACACCGCGCTGGCTGGGAACGGGCCTGACCATCGCCATCTCCGTGGTGGTGGCTCTCGTGCTGACGATTATTCCGCTGCCCGGATGGGGTGAGGCGCTGCGCCCATTCTGGGTGGCGCTGGTCGTCTTTTACTGGGTGCTTGCGCTGCCTGAACGCTTCAACATAGGGTGGGCCTGGCTTATCGGCCTGCTCCTCGATGCGCTCACCGGCAGCCTGCTCGGCGCCCACGCACTGGCCCTGGTGCTGGTAGCCATCCTTGCCAGCCGCTGGCATCTGAAAATACGCATGTATCCGATGTGGCAGCAAAGTCTCGGAGTCGGATTGGCGCTCATTCTTTACACCGTGGTTCTGTTCTGGATTAACGGCATCGCCGGGCACATGAATCGCCCGCTCGTGCGCTTTGTGCCGATCACGATCAGCGTCCTCATCTGGCCTTGGGTGTATGCCGTGCTGCGCCGCGTGCGTCAACGTTTCGTCCCCGTGTGACCCGAATAACTCACGAGGGCGGACTGCACTCACGTGCAAGTCTTCGGCAATTACTGGATGATACGAACATGTTGCGATATTTTCGAACGTTACAATTTGTTTCCCGCGCTGCCCTATCGCGGCGCTCGCGCTTCA
Organism: Gammaproteobacteria bacterium; assembly: GCA_050738295.1. GTDB lineage: Bacteria > Pseudomonadota > Gammaproteobacteria > JAKDMP01 > JAKDMP01 > JBAUSV01. The sequence goes on along the minus strand of JBOHZI010000124.1, from coordinate 4,714 downwards.
CTCAACCCGTAGCTACGGCTACGGGTTTCGCTCCAGCGTGGCGCGCTGCTTGCTGCGAATTCCGCAATCGCTCGCGATCCCTCATGAGTTATCCGGGTTAGCATGACTCGCTTCAGACCTATCGGTATCGGCCATGGCCACTTCCAGCGCCGGCTGATATTGATCGCCATCATCGCCGGCCTGCTCGGCGGAGCGCTCTTTGCGCGCATGGTCTGGCTGCAACTGATCGAAGCCTCGCATTACACGGCACTCGCCCGCGGCAATCGCATTCGCGTGCCGCCCATCGCCCCGACTCGCGGCCTGATCTACGACCGCAACGGAATTTTGCTCGCCGAGAATCTTCCCGCCTACGAACTCACACTGACGCCCGACCAGGTGCCCCACATACAGGCCACACTCAAGCGCCTGCGTGCGCTCGTCGACCTGACGGCGAACGACCTGAAGAACTTCAAACATCTGCGCCAACTCAAGAAATCGTTTCAGCCGGTTCCGCTCAAAACCGATCTCACGCCGGGTGAACTGGCCCGCTTTGCCGTGAACCGGCAGGATTTTCCCGGCATCGACGTACATGCCACACTCAAACGCTACTACCCGACCGGCACCGATGCCGCCGCCGTCGTGGGCTATGAGGGCCTGCTCAGTATCAAGGATCTGCAACGCCTCGATGCCGACGAATACCGCGCCAGCGCGCATGTGGGCAAAACCGGCATCGAATGGCAGTACGAGACCTTACTGCACGGCAAGGTCGGTTACCGCCAGGTCGAAGTCAATGCCAGTGGGCGCGTTCTGCGCACCGTCAGCACCACGCCGTCCGTCCCCGGCAAGAATCTCTACCTCACCATCGACGACCGACTGCAGCAGGCCGCCTTCAAGGCGCTCGCGGGACAACCCGGCGCGGTCGTTGCACTCGATCCTCGCAGCGGCGCGGTGCTGTGCCTGGTCAGTTCGCCCGGTTACGACCCCAATCTGTTCGTCAACGGCATCTCCAATAGAGACTATCAGGCTCTGCTCCACCGCCCCGAAGATCCACTGGTGGATCGCGCCTTGCGCGGACGCTACGCGCCCGGCTCGACCGTCAAGCCATTCATTGGCCTGGCCGCGCTCTACTACGGGATTCTCCAACCTTCATCGACCATTTATGCCGGACCCACTTTTACTCTGCCGAACTTTTCTCATGTCTGGCACAACTGGAACCCCTACCAGAACAGCAAACAAACGATTCAACAGGCCATCGTGCGCTCCACCGATACGTTCTTTTATCAAGTCGCGGACAAGCTCGGGATTGATCGCATCCACGCCTTTCTGCACCGCTTCGGCTTCGGCGTCAAGCCACCAATCGATCTGCCGGGCGCACTTGCCGGAATCAACCCTTCACCGGCCTGGAAGATGAAAGCGCTGGGCAAACCCTGGTACCTCGGCGAAACCATCAACAATGGCATCGGCCAGGGCTACTTTCAGGTCACCCCATTACAACTCGCGTGGGCGACCGCCACGCTGGCGGCGCACGGGCGCCACCTGCGGCCACACGTACTGGCGGCCTCGGTAAGCCGCGCCTCCGGCCAGCGCACCGATACCCAGGCCCAACCACTGGCCACGATCGCCCTGCCCGAACCCGCGGACTGGAACTACATGCTTAACGCCATGCATCAGGTGGTTGAAAATCCGCACGGCACGGCGCATCGCATCGCCAAAGGCCTGACTTACTCACTCGCCGGAAAAACCGGCACGGCTCAAGTCACCAGCGTGTATCACAGCGACTTCGCACCCGAGACGAACATACCGTGGAAGTTGCGCGACAATGCCTTGTTCATTGCCATAGCACCTGTGCAGCATCCCACTATCGCAGTCGCCGTGGTAGTCGAACACGGCGGCGGCGGCGCCACCGCGGCAGCGCCCATAGCCCGCAAGGTCATCGACGCCTGGATGCACGGCGATGACAAACCCGAGACCCCACCCCATGTTTCGCAGCCGCATTGACCGTCCGCTATTCACCGCGCTGATCCTGCTTGCGCTGGCTGGGCTGGTAGTGCTGTTCAGCGCCAGCGGCGGCGACTGGAACCTGGTCGGCAAACAGGCAAGCTGGGTGACCGTCGGTTTTGCCCTGATGATTGCGTTCGCGTATACCCCACCGCGCTATTTCCGCATCGTCGCGCCCTTCGTATACGGCCTGACCCTGCTGCTCTTGCTGGCCGTACTGGCGCTGGGTGCCGCCGGCAAGGGCGCCGTGCGCTGGCTGGATGTCGGAGTCGTCCAGTTTCAACCCGCCGAATTGATGAAAATCGCCCTGCCGCTGACCCTGGCCGCCTTTTTCCATGACCGCTCTTCGCCCCTGCGCTGGCAACCCATACTCATCGCGATCGTCGTGATCGTCATACCCGCCGCACTCATAGTGATCGAGCCCGATCTCGGCACCGCAATCCTGATTATGGGCGCCGGCGCCTGCGTACTGTTTCTTGCCGGCCTGCCGCTACGCTGGATTATTGTGCTCGTCATACTCGTTGGCGCGGCGCTGCCGCTGGGCTGGCATTTCCTGCACGCATACCAACGCGAGCGCCTGCTCATTTTTCTCGACCCCCAGAGTGACCCACTGGGCGCCGGGTATCACATTATTCAATCGAAGATCGCCATCGGTTCCGGCAGTCTGTTCGGCCAGGGTTTTCTCGGCGGCAGTCAGGCGCAACTCGATTTTCTCCCCGAGCGCACCACCGACTTTGTTTTTGCCGTGTTCGCCGAACAATTCGGCTTCGCTGGCGTCGCGGCACTGCTTGCGCTGTTCGCCTTCATCGTCGGACGCGGCTATGTGCTGGTAGCGCGCACCCACACCCGCTTCGGGCGTCTGGTCACGGCAGGCATGATTACCACCTTCCTGCTCTATGTCATCATCAACGTGGGCATGGTCGCCGGCGTCGTGCCCGTGGTCGGCGTTCCGTTGCCCCTGATCAGCTACGGCGGCTCCTCGGTCGTGACTGTGCTCGCCAGTTTCGGTATCCTGCTCAGTATTGCCGCCCATCGCCGCCTGATCGACACATGAAATTTTTCGCATTGCTCGCCGCCTGCACACTCGGCCTCGCCCTCAGCGCGCCCGCTCGTGCCGTGGATATCAACCAGCCCGACGTGCGGGCATTCATCGACCATATGGTCGCGACCCATCACTACCCGCGCAAAAAGCTCGACCGCCTGTTGAGCGAGACCCCCATCGATCAAGCGCTGATCGATGCGCTGACCCATCCCGCCGAAGCGCTGCCCTGGTACAAGTACCGCGCCATTTTCGTGCGCAGCGCGCGCATAAAGGCCGGGCGCGTTTTCCTGGTGCGCCGGTCCAGGGCACTCAATGCCGCGCAAAAAACCTACGGCGTACCGCCGGCCATCATCGCCGCGCTGATCGGCATGGAAAGCTTCTACGGCAAACACGAAGGCTCGCACTCGGCCTTGCAGGCACTGGTCACTTTCTCTTTCGGCTATCCGCGCCGCGCCAAGTTTTTCCGCAGCGAACTGGGCGCCTATCTGATTCTGTGCCGCGACAATGGATTTAACCCCACTCAACTCAAATCCTCCTACGCTGGCGCACTCGGCGCCGGGCAGTTCATGCCCTCGAGCTATCGTCACTACGCCGTGGATGCCGACGGCCACGGCAGCGACCTGTTCCACAGTTGGGACGACATCACCGCGAGCGTTGCCAACTACCTTGCCGAGCATGGCTGGCGCCGCGATCAACCGGTGGCGGCTCCGGCTGCACTGCCCGAGGGTCTCGATCCCACCCCCCTGCTCGGCCGCAAGTTGACGGCACACGCATTGCGGACGCTGGGAGTCGCCTTCGAGGCACCCGTACCGGCCACCGCGCCGGTGCGCCTGATCAAGGTCGAGTTGCTGCATAAAACCCGCTACTGGGTCGGGCTGCCCAATTTCTCCGTTCTAATGACCTATAACCGTAGCCCGCTCTATGCGCTGGCAGCCACGCAACTGGCGGCGGCACTGGAAACGGCACCAGCGGCGAAATCGATCGCATCCGCCCGCCCCGCCAGCCGTCCCTGATACGACCGGACGTGGTGCACGCCCCCGTCCGCCGAATACTCGCGCAGAGCCTGATTGCAGGCGCTATTGTGGCGCTCACCGGCTGCGCGAGCTTCCCGAATCACGGCACACAATCCTCCATGCCACCGGACACCGGCAAACCCCATGGCAAATGCCATCCGTCCTCGACACAGGCCGGCCTGAACTATGTGGTGTTCGGCAAGCGCTATCACGTGCTTGATGACGCACGCGGATACGACGAACGCGGCATCGCCTCCTGGTATGGGCCCGGCTTTCACGGCAAGCTCACCTCCAGCGGCATGACCTACGACATGTACGCCATGACCGCAGCCAGCAAGGTGCTGCCGCTGTGTACCTGGGTCAAGGTGTCCAACCTGAAAAGCGGCAAAAGCGTTATTTTGCAAGTCAACGATCGCGGGCCCTTCGTACGCAACCGCATTATCGACTTGTCCTATACCGCGGCCAAAACGCTTGGCGTCGTGCGCAACGGCACGGCACTGGTGGAAGTTCAGGCCATCGCCAACCCCTCGGCCCAACCGCCGAAAGACATCGCCAAGGTGAGCCAGACCTTCCCGGTGAAAGAGCTGCATCACCGTGCCGAACTCTATGTTCAACTCGGCGCCTTCGCCGATCACGGCAACGCGGAAAGACTACGCGCACACCTGCTGCTGCGCCAACTGGG
>JBOHZI010000123.1:0-6671 GCA_050738295.1 Gammaproteobacteria bacterium | reverse complement strand
CGCCGCGACACTGCAGGCGGCGAATGTGTCGTCGAACCCGATCCTGCTGCTGACACGCATGAATGAAGGCCACGGCGTTACCGCCTCGTTCAGTCAACGCGTCGGCAACACCGCCGCGGCCCTCGGCTTTTTCGCGCATGAGCTGCATCTCGACATAAAACCGAACAAGAACCGATGAGGCTCGACACAGAAACCCTCTCATGCTGCTGAGCCTGCGCGATGTACTCGTGCGTTTTACGGACGAGCCGGTACTCGACTGCGTCAACCTCATGATCGAGGACAACGAACGGCTGTGTCTGGCTGGTCGCAACGGCGCCGGCAAATCCACCCTGCTAAACGTCCTTGCGGGACAGATCAGCCCCGACGAGGGCGAAATCGTCCGCCGCGACAACCTGAAGATAGCCATGCTTGACCAGGACGTGCCATCGGACATGGACGGCGCCGTGTACGAGATCGTCACCCACGGCCTGGGCGCCATCGGACACCAGTTGCTGGATTACGAACGTGCCGTGGATACCAGCACTGACACACATGAACTCATGCGTCTGCAACACGCTCTGGAAGAAACCGGCGCCTGGAACACACACGCCGAAGTTGCCGCCCTGCTCTCGCGCATGGAACTCGACCCACAGGCCGAATTTTCCACTCTGTCGGGCGGCTTGCGCCGACGCGTGATGCTGGCTCGCGCACTGGTGGGCAAACCCGATCTGTTGCTGCTCGACGAACCCACCAACCATCTCGACATCGCCGGCGTGGACTGGCTCGAACGTATCGCAACGGGCTTTCAGGGCGCATTGGTTTTCATCACCCATGACCGCGCCTTTCTTGACCGCGTGGCTACACGTATCGTCGAAGTCGATCGCGGTCATCTCTACCAGTTTCCGGGCGATTTCGCGCGTTATCGTCAAATGAAGACCGAGCAATTGGCACAGGAAAAGCAAGGCAACCGCGAGTTCGACAAGAAGCTGGCCGAGGAAGAGGACTGGATCCGCCGCGGCGTAAAGGCACGTACCACCCGCAACATGGGCCGGGTACGCGAATTGGAAAACCTGCGTGAACAGGCCGATGCGCGGCGCAAGTACCAGCGCCGCGTGAGGATGCGTACACAGGCCAGCGACCCGTCCAGCCGCCGCGTCGTCGAATTGCACCACGTCAACGCGAGCATTGCCGACAAGACGATATTCAGGAACTTCACGCACAAGATCCGACGCGGCGATGTGATCGGCGTCATGGGCCCCAACGGCAGCGGCAAGACGACCCTGCTGCGCCTGTTGCTCGGCGAGATCGAACCCGAGAGCGGCACCTTGAAGTATGGTGAAAACCTCGACATCGCCTACTTCGACCAGACGCGGCGCCAACTGGAGCTTGACCGCAGTGCGGCCTGGAACGTAGCCGACGGCGCCGAACGTATCGAGTTCGACGGCAAAAGCCTGCACATACTCGGTTACCTGAAGGCCTTTCTGTTCACGCCGCAACGCGCGCAGACCCAGACGCGACTGCTCTCGGGCGGTGAACGCAACCGGCTGCTGCTCGCCCGCCTGCTCGCCAAGCCATCGAACGTGCTGGTGCTCGACGAGCCAACCAATGATCTCGACATCGAGACCCTGGAGCTGCTGGAAGATTTACTGAGCAACTACCCCGGCACCATCATTCTCGTCTCGCACGACCGCACCTTCGTCGACAACGTAGTCGATGGCCTGCTCGTCAACGACGGGGAAACGGGCTTCCACTACTACGTCGGCGGTTACCGCGACTGGCTGCGTCAACGCAATGCGGCGAAGACCAGCGCCACTGAAGCGCCCAAAGGCATCCCCGAAAAATCGCCGGACAAGACGATCCCGAAAAAAGCACCGGGTAAACTGAGTTACAAATTGCAGCGCGAACTGGACACGTTGCCGAAGGACATCGAAAAAGCAGAAAAGGCTATTAGCGAGCTACAACAAGTGATGAGTGAGCCCGAATTCTTCCGCCAGAACGGCACCGCCATCAAGGACGCACAACAGCGGCTTGCGGCCCTCGAACGCGACATGGAAAAACTATTCGATCGTTGGGAAACATTGGAAGAGACTCGCTCACAAATACAAGAGGTGTAAGTGCTACATGGAATTGAATGGCCGCTATGTCCTGTGTGCCCCGCCCGAAACGGTGTGGGCCGCATTACACAATACCGAACTGCTCACCCTCTGCATTAGCGGTTGCAAGGCTATCCGCTGGCTTTCAGACAACACACTCGAAGCGGAAATCGAACTGCGGGCCGGCAGCGCACATCGCACGTATAAGGGTGAGGTAAGAATTGCCGATCAGCGTCCACCCTCCCACTACCGTTTGCTGTTCGGAGAATCCGGCGAATCAAGCAGCGTCGTGACCGACATTGAACTCATTCCCAAGGCGCAAGACACCCGCCTGAGCTACCACGTGGACGCGAACCTCGACGGGTATCTGGCACGACTGGGCGCACCCGTAGTGAGGGTCATCGCCCGACGTATCGCAAACAGCTTCTTCAAGCGCCTGAATGCCGAACTCGCAGGCGCGCACGCCACATAACCTGAGATTGTTCCTGCCCTGCCCTGAGGGTTTTTGTAGGGAATGGTTACAGGGCGGCGCCTGAAACACTGTGTTACAAACCCGGTATGCACTGCACTCGTGCTTGGCGTATAAATCCCATCATGAATGGTTTTGTTCACCCCCTGTAATGGGTTCCTTCGGGAAAACCGTTAAAATGATCCACTCTGTGCTGACCCCTCGCAGCGCACCCAAGGATATTCATGACCACTAAAACCCATAGCAAAATACCGGTTCGCTGGATCGTACTCGCGGCCGTCGTGGTTGTGCTTGGTCTCGTTGCCTGGCGTGTTACCGGCCTGCTGGGCGGCGCTGGCAATAATCACGACCGCTCAACGAACGTGATGGAAGTCGATGCGGTGCGCGTCTCCCGTCAGTCCGTGCCGTTGGTTCTGCATGCAGCGGGAACGGTGCAAACCTTCCACAGTGTTGCAGTGCGCCCCCAGGTCGGAGGCGTCCTCCAGAAAGTGCTCTTCAACGAAGGCGACGAGGTCAAGGCCGGACAACTGCTGTTTGTGATAGACCCCAGACCCTACCAAGTGCAGGTAGCTGAAGCTCAGGGCCAGCTCGAACAGGACAAGGCCAAGCTGAATTCGGATCGCACCAACGCCGAGCGTTCAGCGCGTCTCGTGAAGCAGGGCTATGTAAGCGGCCAGGATAACCAGAATGCACAGGCCCTGGTCGAACAAGACACCGGTAAACTTGCTGCCGATCAGGCCGCTCTGGACAATGCCGAACTGCAACTCGGCTACACCAAAATACGGGCTCCCATTAGCGGTAAAACCGGTGCCTTGGCCTACAAGAGCGGCAACCTGCTCCAAGCCAATGACACCACTGCGCTGGTGACTATCAACCAGATCGCTCCGATTCAGGTGCAATTCCAGATCCCGCAGTCGCAGATCGCCTTACTCCAGCGCTATCGTCAGGATCCTGCGCTCAATGTTTTTGTGAACTCCCCGAACGGGAGTCTGGTTGCCAACAATGGCAAACTTGCCTTCATCGACAACTCGATCAACCCGGACAGCGGTACCCTGACACTGAAAGCCAACTTCTCCAACAAGCAGCATCAACTCCTGCCGGGTGAACTGGTGCACGTCGGTCTGCAACTAACCGTTCAGCCCAACCTGGTAGTGATTCCGACCACTGCGGTACAACCGGGTCAGCAGGGTAACTATGTATACCTCATCAAGAACGACAAAGTCACTGTACGCAATGTAAAGGTGCTGCGCCAATATGGAGATTATGCAGTTATCGGCGAGGGGCTCAACGACGATGATGAAGTCGTGGTGCGCATCCCACGCGATCTGCACGAAGGTTTGGCGGCGCACGCCAATCTGATGCCGGCTGTAACTCTTACCGCCTCGGCCGCGTCTTCGGCAAGCACGATAACGGCGGCCAGCGCCACCAGCGCGAGCGACTGAAACTACTCATGAATCTTTCTGAACCCTTCATTCGCCGTCCGGTCGCGACCACGGTGCTGATGGCAGCGCTGGTGCTATTCGGAATCTTCGCCTACCGCAGCTTGCCGGTGAGCGAATTGCCAAACGTGGATTTTCCAACCATTGAGGTGAACGCCTCGTTGCCGGGCGCCAATCCACAGACCATGGCAAGCACGGTGGCCACGCCACTGGAGCGGGAATTCAGTTCGATCGCCGGGCTCGATTCCATGAGTTCGGAAAGCAGCACCGGCTCGACTCAGCTTACGCTGCAATTCGATCTCAGTCGCAACATCGATGCGGCCGCCCAGGACGTGCAATCCGCCATTTCAGCCGTTTCGCGGAAACTACCGCAAAACATGCCGAGTCCGCCCACGCTGCGCAAGCAAAACCCGGGCGACTATTCGATCATCTACATCGCCTTCACGGCGAAGCACATGGCGCTCACCAAACTCGACGAATACGCCGAAACGCGTGTCGCGCAACGCCTCTCGACCTTGCCCGGCGTCGCCCAGGTCAGCGTATGGGGATCGCAAAAATACGCCGTTCGAATCTTCGTCAACCCTTACGCGCTCAACGCACGCGGCCTCTCCCTGAGTCAAGTCAGCAACGCCATCCAGTCCGGCAACAGCAACCTGCCTTCGGGCACCCTGGAAGGCACCAATCGCACCTATGCGGTTCAGACATCGGGCCAGCTCAACAATGCCAGCGAATACAACAACCTGGTTGTCGCCTACAACAACGGCTCGCCGGTACGCATCAGCGATATAGGGCATGCCGAGAACAGCATCGAGGAAAACAAGCAGCAGACCACCTTCAACCAAACGCCGGCGATCGTACTTTCGGTGCACCGTCAGCCCGGCGCCAACACGGTGCAGATTTCCAAGGAAGTACGCAGCCTGCTACCCGAACTCTCGAAACAGGCCCCAGGCGGAGCCGAACTGCATGTGATCTATGACCGCTCGGTGTTCATCCACGATTCAATCCAGGACGTGAGCTGGACCCTGCTATTCGCCATCGGCCTGGTCATCATCGTTATTTTCCTGTTCCTGCGCAACGGCAGCGCTACATTAGTGACCGCACTCGCGCTGCCGACCTCGCTTCTAGGCACCCTGGCGGTGATGTATCTGCTTGGCTTCGGACTTGACAACCTCTCGCTCATGGCGCTTACGCTTGCCGTGGGGTTCGTGGTGGACGATGCCATCGTGGTGCAGGAAAACATCGTGCGCAACATGGAACTCGGACATAAACCCCTTGCCGCCGCCCTACTTGGCAGCCGAGAAATCAGCTTCACGGTACTTTCGATGACGCTGTCGCTAGTCGCCGTATTTATCCCGATCCTGTTCATGGGAGGGGTAATCGGCCGGTTGTTCAGCGAATTCGCGGTCACGATTGCCGTCGCCATTCTGCTTTCGGGTGTGGTTGCACTCACCCTTACCCCAATGCTCTCCGGTCGCCTGCTCCGCCCGCCGCGCACCCATGGCCGTTTCTACCAGGCGGGAGAACGCATTTTCGATCGCTTCCGGGATGCTTATGTAAACAGCCTGACCTGGGCCGTAACGCACTGGAAACTCACGCTTGTATTTGCCGCTGGTATTCTCGTCGTGTCCGGTCTGCTGTTCACAGTCGTACCCAAGGGGTTTATCCCCAGTGAAGATACCAATGTCATTTTCGGTTTCGTCCGCGGACCGCAAGGCATGTCCTTCAAGGACATGCTGCCACGACAAAAAGAGATGCTGCAACAGATCATGGCAACACCTGGCGTAAGCGGTGTGATGTCCAGCGTCGGCCAGGGGCGCGGCGGTAGCAGCAGCGAAAGCTCGGGCTTCATGATGATCGGACTCACGCCACAAGGCGACCGTTCGCTCGGGGCGAATGAAATTGCCCAACGGCTACGTAACGCAGCCGAACAGGTACCCGACCTGGAAGGCTTTTTCAACAATCCGCCGGCAATCAATATCGGCACAGGCGGCGGCCAGAGCAATTACAACTTCATACTCCAGGGCTCGGATCTGAACGAACTGCAGCAATCAGCCGAAAAACTGGAAAAGAAAATGAAGACCATTCCCGGTATTGCTGATGTCAATACCGATCTTCAACTTAGCAACCCCCAGATCAACATTCACATCCTGCGCGACAAGGCAGCAGCGCTCGGCGTGAGCCCCGCGACCATACAGACCACACTGCTCACGGCCTATGGCGGTCAACAGGTCAGCACCATCTACGGCGCGACCGACAACTACTACGTGATCCTCGAGCTCGCCACCCAATACCAGGCAAACATCAACGCACTGAATGCGCTATACGTGCCCGGCAGCAGCGGCAAACTCGTTCCGCTAGCAAGCATCGCGAGCATCACGCCTGGCGTCGGCCCCCTCAGCATCAGCCACTACCAGGAATTACCCTCGGTCACCCTCTCCTTTGGTCTGCAGCCCGGCGTGTCACTCGGTTCGGTTACCGGCAAGGTCCAGGATCTGGCCTCCAGCACCTTGCCTGGCGATGTCACCGGCAGCTTCTCGGGTAATGCGCAGGTATTCCAGAAATCATTAAGCACACTACCGCTGCTGCTGCTCATTACCATCCTGGTGATTTACATGGTGCTCGCCATTCTTTACGAGCACTTCATCCATCCGATCACCATTCTCAGTGTGCTCCCGCTCGCCATTTTTGGCG
>JBOHZI010000122.1:0-6687 GCA_050738295.1 Gammaproteobacteria bacterium | reverse complement strand
GGCGTAGTCGCGGCAGGCCCGGCGGAATTCGGCGCGCGGCACATCGCGCGCCTTGCGCTTGAGCTTTTTCTCCACCGCGAGTTCGATCGGCAGGCCGTGGCAGTCCCAGCCCGGCACATACGGCGCATCGAAACCGGCGAGTGTGCGCGAACGCACCACGATGTCTTTGAGAATCTTGTTGACCGCATGACCGATGTGAATGTCGCCGTTCGCATACGGCGGACCGTCGGCGAGCACAAATTTGGGCCGCCCGGTCGCGGTCTTGCGCATCTGCCCGTACAAATCCATCTTCCGCCAGGCGGCGAGGCGTTCGGGTTCGCGCTGGGCGAGACCGGCGCGCATCGGCATGTCCGTCTGCGGCAGGTTCAAGGTGTCGCGATATTCACTCAACGGACAGTCTCCCAGTTCATATTACGTTCGCTCAGCCACTGTTCGGCTTGGTGTACATCTTCGCGCATCGCCTCGACGAGCGCGTCCAGATCGGCGAAGTGCGCCTCGGCCCGCAGCCAAGCAAGAAACTCCACCTTCAATAACCGACCGTACAAATCCCCCGAATACTCCGGGAAATAAATCTCCAGCAGGCGCCGCGTACCGCCGACGCTCGGGCGCGTGCCCACATTCGCCACGCCGTAACGCGGGCCTTCCGGCAATCCCGTCGCGCGCACCACGTAGATGCCGGCGAGCGGTGGCGGGCGTCGGCCCAGCGCCAGGTTCGCCGTGGGAAACCCCAGGCGCTGACCCAGCTTGTCGCCGGTAACTACCCGGCCCCACAGCGTGTAGGGACGGCCGATCAGTGCGGTCGCGGCATTGAGGTCGTTGGCCTCCAGCGCATGGCGAACCTGCGAGCTCGAAATGCGTTGCCCCTCCGTGCCGGTGACCGCGGCCACGGCGTCCACCTCGAATCCGTGCTCGTTGCCGAGCCGGGTGAGCAAGTCCACATCGCCCCGGCGTTTATAACCAAAACGAAAATCCTCGCCCACCACTATAGTCCGCGCGCCGAGTCCGGCGACCAGCGTGCCGCACACAAAATCCTCCGGCGGTTCGCTCGCCAGGTGACGGTCGAAGCGCAGGCAGGCAAACGCATCCACCGTGCCCAGCTCCGCCAGCGCATGCCACTTGGTCACGAAGCGCGCGAGCCTCGTGGTGGCCGTGGTCGGCGCGAAATATTCGTGCGGCAAGGGCTCGAAGCTCAACACCACCAGTGGCAGACCGTGGGCGCGAGCATGGTTCGCGGCCTGTTCGAGCAGCACCCGATGGCCGCGATGCAACCCATCGAATTTGCCGATGGCCACCACGCATCCTGATTCTGTTCCGAATACGCCGGATGGCACCGATCCGCGCAGCAGTCGCATAACCTTCAAAGGGTTGATTATACGGGCCGCGCGGCAGGGTTGCCGTCGACCGCCGGACGCAGATGGCGCGGGCGCATCCCCAACGCGGCCAATACGACTGCGTACACCGCAAAGCCTTCGCCGAGCAAGACAGCCAGGCGCCACACTCGTTGCCACACGTCGATAGCTGTCCACGGCGCGAGTGCTTGGGCCGTGAACCACACGGCTGCGCCCATGGCGAGGGTGGCTGCGGCGATGCGAACGAGGAACAGGCCCCAGCCGGGCAGGGCTTTGTAGATTCCCCGCTTGTGGAGGCCGCGCCAGAGCAGGGTGGCGTTAACTATGGCGGCCAGTCCGGTGGACAGGGCCAGTCCGGCATGCGGGGCGTAACCTCCGAGAACCGCCCAGGGAATCACCAGGGCGACGTTCAGCGCCAGGTTCACGCCCACTGCGATCACGCCGATACGCACGGGCGTGCGCACGTCCTGGCGGGCGAAGTAGGCCGGTGCCAGCACCTTGACCAAGGCAAAGCCGGTGAGCCCGACCGCATACGCCATGAGACTCGCGCGCGCCATGGCGACATCGTGTGCGTCGAAGTGACCGTAGCCGTAAATGCTGGCGACGATGGGCCGGGCCAGGGCGAGCAGACCCATGGCCGCCGCCGGCATGAACAGCAGCGTCAGGCGCAGCGCACGGTCGAGCATGGTCGAATAGTGGTTCCCTTCGCCGCGTGCGAAATGGTGCGAGAGGCGCGGCAGGATCACGGTGCCCAGCGCAATGGCGAACACGCCGAGCGGGAACTCCATCAGTCGATCCGAGTAATACAGCCAGCTTATGCTGCCGCTGGCGAGAAAGGAGGCGATGATGGTGTCGATCAGGAGGTTGATCTGGGTGGTGGAGGCGCCGAAGATGATGGGCGTCATCAGGCGCAGGATGCGGCGCACCCCGGCATGCGCGAAACCCAGTGCCGGGCGCACGAAAAAGCGCAGCCGGATCAGTCCGGGCAGTTGCACAGCGAGTTGCAGCACACCGGCGATGAGCACGGCGCCACCCAGTGCGTAGATGGGGTGAGCCAGCGTGGGAGCGACGATCAGAGCCGCCACGATGAAGGCCACGTTGAGGAGCGCCGGTGCGAAGGCGGGTGGGCCGAAGCGGCCGTAGGTGTTGAGGATGGCGCCGGCGAAGGCGGTAAGCGAAATCAGCAGCAGGTAGGGGAAGGTCAGGCGCAGCAGGTGCGCGGAGAGGTCAAATTTTGCGACGTTGGCATGAAAGCCCGGCGCGAAGATCCAGATAAAAACTGGTGCCAGCAGTACGCCGACGACGGTCAGCAGAAACAGCACGGCGGCGAGCGAACCCCCGGTGCGGGCGATCAGTTCGCGGACCTCGGCTTCGCTGCGGTTGGCGCGGTACTCGGCCAGCACCGGCACGAAGGCCTGAGAGAAGGCGCCCTCGGCGAACAGACGGCGGCCGAAGTTGGGGATCTTGAAGGCGACGAGAAAGGCGTCCATGCCGAAGCCCGCGCCGAAATGGGTGGCAAAGAGGATGTCGCGTGCAAAACCGAGGAGGCGCGAAGCCAGCGTGAAGCCGCCGACGGTGGACAGATTGGCGATCAGGCCGCGTCTCATGCCGGAGCTCGCCTGCAGCGATCCGCTCTGCGCGGGGCGCCTGCATTCGGCTCAAAAGGCTTGAAATTATTGTTGTTACCGGGCATACTGCTCCGTTCCGTGAAGTCTTTTTTGGAGAGCCTGTAGTGGCTAATTCTTCCCAGGCACGCAAGCGCGCTCGTCAGTCCGAGCAGCGCCGCGTACACAACCAGACCCTGCGCTCGGCTCTGCGCACCGCCATCAAGCGGGTACGCACGGCCACGACCGGCGGCGATCCCGAAGCGGCCCGCGAAGCGTTCCGCAAGGCGGTGCCGACGATCGATGGCATGGTCAGCAAAGGTATTTTGCCCAAGAACACGGCCGCGCGCTACAAGCATAGACTCAACGTCCGCATCAAAAACCTGTCTGCCAGCCAATAAGCTACCGCGCTCGCCAACTCGAGCACGGGCGGTGCTCAAACTCCCCTTGAACTGGTTGTCAGGCCGCATATAGCCTCAGTCTTTTCCCGTCCGGGGTTTGGAACTCGGCATTTTCGAGCTGAAATCCAAGCTTGCCCAGAACTTTGGCAGAGCGCTCATTGGTGGGGATCACGACCGCCGAAAAACTGAGAATACCAAGCGATTGCTCTGCGTGCGTCATTACGGCACGTGCCGCTTCAACCGCGTAACCTTGCCCCCAGTGACGCTCCAAAAGGGCAAAACCTATGTCCGGGTGCTGAAGGTATGCCTTCTTGGTGAGGCCGCATACGCCGACAGGTTCGCCTGTAGCCTTTGACTGGATCAGGTTCATTCCGTAGCCCAGGGACTTGTATTGAACGAAGATGCGCGACTCAATATACCGTGCGGCTTCCTCGGGAGATCCAACATCGCGATCTCCGATGTTCTCGATCCAGGACGGTTCCGTGATCTGACGATGTAAAAATGCTGCGTCACCTGGCGTCATCTGCCGAATAAGCAGGCGAGGTGTTGAGCAGACAATCAATCAAGTTCTCCAATGCGCCATAACAATCAGTCGGGGTCGGTGTTGGCGGTAAGCCAGGCATCAACGGCCGACAGCACTTCGCCAAGCCCTTCGCGCCTAGCCGACGAGACCACAAACCAACGACCGCGCCAATCGAGCGCGGTCGTTGCGTCTTGGGCGCGGGCCAAGGCATCCTTTGCCGGTAACAAGTCCGACTTGGAAAACACCAGCCAGCGTTCACGCGTTGCCAGGTGGGGATTGTGTTCGGCCAGTTCGCGCTCGATGGTGTGTACGACATCGGGATCGAAGCCCTCCGGAGGAGACAGATCGATCAGGTGCAGCAGCAGCCGGGTGCGTTCGACGTGGCGCAGAAACTGGATACCCAACCCATGACCGCTCGCAGCGCCTTCGATCAGTCCCGGCACATCGGCAATCACGAAACTGCGTTCGGGGCCGAGGCGTACGACACCCAACTCGGGGTGCAGGGTGGTGAACGGATAATCAGCCACCTTGGGTCGGGCCGCCGAAACCGCTGTCAGCAGGCTCGATTTGCCGGCGTTGGGCAGACCCACCAGGCCCACATCAGCGAGCAGTTTCAGTTCCAGACGCAGGCGCCGTGCATCCCCGTCGGTGCCCGGCGTGAACCGGCGGGGTGCGCGGGTGACGCTCGACTTGAAATGAATGTTGCCGCGCCCGCCACGCCCGCCTCGCGCTACCAGCAGGCGCTTGCCCGGGGTGGTGAGATCGCCGATCAATTCGCCGGTATCGGCCTCGTACACCAGCGTCCCCGTGGGGACTGGAACCTCGATATCCGTGCCCGCCGCGCCCGATCGCTGACGGCCGGCACCACCGTCACCCGAGGTGGCGCGAAAACTGCGCTGGGTGCGAAAATCCACCAGGGTGTTGAGGCCGGATTTTGCGATCAGCCAGACGCTGCCGCCGTTGCCGCCGTCGCCTCCATCGGGGCCACCCAGGGGAATGAATTTTTCGCGGCGAAAGCTCACGCAGCCGTTGCCGCCGCGTCCGGCTTCGACTCTTACCGTTGCTTCGTCGACGAATTTCATGGGTTCAGCGCCTGTGGTGTGCAGAGACAAAAAACCCCGGCCAGAGCCAGGGTTTTCGACGAACAGTGCGGCAGTTGCTGCGTGTTCAGTCGGTCAGAACCGAAATGAACTTGCGGCTCTTGGGGCCGCGTACGCGGAAGTCGACCCGGCCTGCGGAGCGCGCGAACAGAGTGTGATCGCGCCCCATGCCGACGTTCTCGCCGGGATGGAAATGGGTGCCGCGCTGACGCACGATGATTTCGCCCGCCGCAATCTGCTGCCCGCCATAGCGCTTTACGCCCAGGCGTTTGGATTCTGAATCGCGACCGTTGCGTGAACTGCCGCCTGCTTTTTTATGTGCCATGAGTAGTCTCCCGGGTTATTGACCGAGGATCTCGGAGATCCGCACTTCGGTATAGGACTGACGATGGCCCTGCCGCCGACGATAGTTCTGACGACGATGGAATTTGATGATCATGACCTTCTTGGCGCGGCCCTGGGCCGTGACCTCGCCTTTCACGCAGGCGCCTTCCACCCATGGCATGCCGACAGTGGTTTTCCCGTCGTCGTTGGTGACCAAGGCGACCTGGTTGAATTCCACAGCCGAACCTTCGGCCTCGGGGAGTTTTTCCAGCCGCACCACTTCGCCCGGGGATACCGGGTACTGCTTGCCGCCTGAGACGATGACCGCGTACATGTTATTGAACCGTCAGAAGATCGTAGTGAATAGCGAATTGTAAAGGCAGCAGCGCCCGCAGGTCAAGCTTTTACCCGCGCAATTGGGGCGCACCGGATTGAATAGACCCGAGAGTGAAGGAACAAAGGCGTACGTGATAGCGTACAATAAATTCAGTCATCTATCCGGGGTCCTTCTTATGACCACGATTACCGCCAGTGAAGCCCGTGCCAACCTCTACCGTCTTATCGACGAGGCGGCCGCTTCTCACCAGCCGTTGCTGATTTCGGGGAAGAGGAATAAGGCGGTATTGTTGAGCGAGGGAGACTGGGCCGCCGTTCAGGAGACGCTTTTCCTGCTTTCCATTCCCGGTATGCGCGAATCCATACGGGAAGGCATGGCCGCGTCTACCGAGGAGTGCAGCCAGGATCTTGGCTGGTGACCTGGAGACTTGTCTATACGAAACAGGCGCAAAAGGATGCCAAAAAACTGGCTGCAAGCGGACTGAAACCGAAGGCGCAAGCGCTATTGTCTATTCTTGCAGAAGACCTTTTCCAAAGTCCGCCGGCTTTCGAAAAACTTGTCGGCGACCTTTCCGGCGCCTATTCGAGACGAATCAATATTCAGCACCGCCTGGTCTATGAAGTTCTGGAAGACAAGCGGGTGGTCAAGATATTGCGGCTATGGACCCACTACGAATAGCACAAGCGAGCGTTGGCCCGGTTTGTCGGATGCCGCCATGTCGCAGCGGTGCTGATAAAATCTCCTGAACAGACAGGCGTTCGCCATCCATGGAGCTTTCCGCGATCACAGCCCGGGTCGCCGAGGATCTCGGCGCGGTCGATGCGTTCATTCGCACGCGGCTTAGTTCCGACGTGGAGCTGATCAACGAACTGGCCAACCATATCGTGGCCGGGGGTGGCAAGCGCCTGCGTCCGCTGGTCGTGCTGCTGGCGGCGCATACCGCGGGCTACAAGGGGCAGGAACACATCAATCTGGCGGCGGTGGTGGAGTTCATCCATACCGCGACGTTACTGCACGACGATGTGGTCGATGGCTCCGAGCGCCGCCGC
>JBOHZI010000121.1:0-6724 GCA_050738295.1 Gammaproteobacteria bacterium | reverse complement strand
CTATATCGACTTTTATAATACGCACAGATTACACTCAGCACTCGGCTACCGGTCTCCCATCGAGTTCGAGGCCCAATGTGCGTAACCCGCAGTGTCCACTTTTGCGTAGGAACTCTCGGTCGGCGCTGACGCGCCGCCACGCCTGAAGCGGGACGTTAGCTTTCACGGAGACCGCTATGCCGTTTGAGGGATTAGCTGACCGCGCCATGCACAGCCTAGAAGCTTTGAAAAATTCAGTCGACGGTACTGCTCCCGCCCAAACCGAATGCTGGGATTTTGACGTTCCGCGGTTTGCCGAGGGTGCGGCTGGCCCAGAGATTGTGCTTGCTGTCGATGCATGGGCAAATGTACACTACTATTTATACTACTTCGAATTACTGGGTAATGCCAACGTTGAGCATATTGTCGAGGAATTTGCTCTTGCGAAAGCACAAGGACGGGATGGCAGGTCGTATTCAAGGCTAAACGAGCTATCGCAAATTTTGTACGTCGGTGGCAGTAGGTCAATAGCAACGCGTTTACGGCAGCATCTAGGATTCGGAGCGAGGAAAACATATTCGCTCCACTTGTCCCACTGGGCGCAGGATCTCGGGCTCAATTTGCGCTTTTATTGCGCAGGGTTCGAAGACGCACAAGATGCCGAAGTATTTCAGACGCTTGAAGATCAGCTTTGGGAAGAAAGTACCCCCATGTTCGGGCGGAAGGGACGCAGGTGAAAGCTAACAAGGCGTTCGGCGGAATAGAGATCGAGGCCATGCAATGAGTTTGACAAGCTTTGTCGGTATGCCGGAAGTCAAGGACAAGCTAAAGTCGCTCCGTCCCAAGCTGTCACGCAAACTGAGTACACCCCTCAAAGTTGATCCGCGCAGCAGGCGCTACGTGCTAGCGGGAACCGCCTTCGACTACCTTTTACGATTTGAACTCCAGCGGCGTGCGCCCCATGCCATCTCAGAACGCTGGGTTGCCGAGCGGGTGCCAGAAATTATCTGGGGAGAGATCGGTCAGCCTCCGCCATGGATGCTATGGGGCGGAAGTGATTATCCTCCTGAGTGGGACTTGGAAGAAGGTGATCCGGTACATGGAGGTTTAGATCTTTTGGCGGATGTGCCTTCTGATCAATATATGCCTCCGAAGGAAGTCGCAAAGCGGGCGTTCGTCATTGTAGAAAATGCCAAGAAGGCTATGGTTGCGTACGTGAAGGCCCAGCCGACTGCCGCCATGCAAGCTGAACTCGCGGCTCACGCAATAAAGTTGGCGAAACTTGATTCGGTTTGTCGGACAGGGCGACTGGAACCTGGCTTTGGTCAGGCAAGCCCTGAAGACGTTCAAGACTTAATCGCTCTATTGTCAATCACCCCCTTTGATGATTTACTGCACGACAAGGTTTTGCTGCTGAATCCCGCCTTCGGGCAGGCATCGCAATCTGTAGGTGGTGCAGATGCCGACTTAATCACCGGCGATTTACTTGTGGACTTCAAGACAACGAAGAGCGGGCATATCACTGCTGGAAACCTCGACCAAATTCTTGGTTATTTTCTGCTAGCTCGAAAACAGCACACAGTCGATCCAACATTCCCAGAGATCAACCGACTTGGGTTGTACTTTTGCAGGCACGGCTACTTGTGGACATTGGAGGCTTCAGTCTGGACGTCTAATCCGGCATTTCGTGAGATCGAGCAATGGTTTTTCCGGCGTGCAGATGAAGTGTTTGGAGCGTCGACAAGGGCTAGCAGGTAGTGCCGCCAAACAAGGCGTTCCAGCCGATCCGCAAGTCGCCTGGGGCTGAGCTCAAACGATACCAATCTTCCCGAAAGCGGACCGTAGCCACCGTCTGGAAAGGGTCGATTTTGCCCGTTCAGCTAATGGCAAAGCAGACGCTCACATTTCCTAAGATGATGGGTTTCACCGGATTAAGCCGGTCTGTAGATCAACATATCAGGCATGACCCGGCTAGCTTAGAGTTGCTATTTATTTCTGGACTTCAACCGATTCTGCCGGATGGTCCTTCCTTTAAGTATCGACGACAACGCGCCGTGGCGGGAAGACACAACTGAACGTGGCGCCCGCGCCGGCGGCGCTTTCGACCTCCAGTGCGCTGTCGTGACGTTCGAGAGCATGCTTGACGATAGCCAGTCCCAGCCCGGTGCCCCCGCTTGCACGGGAACGACCGACATCCACGCGGTAAAAGCGTTCACTCAAACGAGGAATGGACGCTGCAGGAATACCGGGACCATTGTCGTTAACGGCAAAGCGGCCCCCCTGCGCACAGGGTCCCCAGTGGATATCGATCTTGCTTCCGGGAGGCGTATGTTGCACCGCATTCATGATCAGATTCGAGAACACGCTCTGCAATTCGTTGGCCTGACCAGCCAGATACAGCCCCGACGCGATATCGAGATGGATGCGATGCTGGCCACCGGAGAGCGAATCTGCCTGACGCGCGAGCCGTTCCAGCAGATTCGGCACATCCACCCGTTCCGCCTCCGCCCGGGCGCTTTCCGATTCCAGCCGAGCAAGCGTCAGCATGTCGTTGACGATGTCTTCCATCCGTGCTGACTGCTGCTGCATATCGCCGAGCGGCTTTTGCCAGGGCTCCAGATCCTTGCCTGCAATCGCGTCTTCGTGAATCATGTCGAGATAGCCGTGGAGCACCGTCAGCGGCGTGCGCAGTTCGTGCGAGGCGTTACTGACGAAATCCCGTCGCGTCTGTTCCAGACGCAACAATTCGCGCTGAATATCGCCCCACAAGCCCCAGGCACGAGGCGTACTTGCAATAGCAGCGCCTCTCAACCGATGATACATCAGCAACGCGTTGGCCAGATGCCAGGCAAGGTACCCCAGCGCGGCCGCTAGCAGGGCCGCCAGAATGCAATCGAAGACGATACCGAGCACGGCAGCCACGGCGAACCAGACCGTCGCCCATGCAAATTCCTTGCGCCAGGCACGCTTCACGATTGCGTCGAAAACCGGTAGCCGCTGCCGCGCACAGTCTGCACCCAATGCTGGTAACCATGAGGCGCAAGCGCCTTGCGCAGCCGCAGAATGTGAACGTCCACGGTGCGCTCCTCGACATACACGCTGCGCCCCCAGACCCGATCGAGCAGTTGTTCTCGCGAGTAGACCCGCTCGGGATGGCTCATAAAGAAAGCCAGCAGACGGTATTCGGTCGGCCCCAGTTCGATCGGTTTGCCGTCGGCACTGACCCGCTGACCGGCACCGTCCACGACCAGGCCGCCGACTTCGATGCGCTGCTCGGCTCCGCCAGGTAGCGTACGGCGCAACACGGCACGGATTCGCGCCACCAGTTCCGAGGGCGAAAACGGCTTGGTCACGTAATCGTCACAACCGAGATCGAGACCGCGTATCCGATTTTCCTCTTCCGCACGCGCGGTCACCATGATGATCGGCAGCTCCCGCGTGGCCTCGTCGGCCTTCAACTCGCGGGCCAGATCGATACCGCTCGTACCGGGCAGCATCCAGTCGAGGAGCACCAGATCGGGGGGTCGCTCGGTAATTTCCAGCCGTGCCGCCCGGGCATCGCCCGCCTCGCCGACCTGGAATCCGGCCCGCTCCAGGCTGAAGCGCATCATCTGCCGGATCGGCTCTTCGTCTTCGACGACCAGTATACGTTTGTCTTCCATTGCCCGTCTTTCACCTTGCACAGGAATTGCATTTCAGTTTATTACGGCCATATGACCATTATGTAACAAAGCCGCACTATTAATTACCAAGGCACTTCCAGGCATTACACTAGAGTTGAAGTTTAAACTGCAACAATTCCATGGACAACGCTTCGCAAACCATTGATGAACACCGCCTACGGCTGCGCCACCTGCGCCCCGAGGATTATGCCGATCTCAAGGCGGCCATGGACCACATCTATTCCGGCCCGCTGGGTGGCGCTATCAGCCAGGATCGTTTCCAGGCACAGCTAGGGCGTTTCCCGGACGGGCAAATCTGCATCGAAGACAACGGCCGTGTAGTCGCCGCGGCGCTGTCACTGATAGTGGACTATGAACAGTTCGGAGACATCCATACCTACGACGAAATCACCGGCGATGGCTTTATCACCACGCACGACCCTACCGGCGACGTGCTCTACGGCACCGAGGTCTTCGTGGACCCGGACTATCGCGATATGCGGCTTGGGCGTCGACTCTACGACACGCGCAAGGAATTGTGCCGCCGACTCAACCTGCGCGCGATCATTGCCGGCGCCCGAATGCCGGGCTATGGCAAGCACGCAGAAAAGATGACGCCGGAGCAATACCTGGAGCTGGTGCGACGACGCGAACTGCGCGACCCCATCCTGAGCTTTCAGCTCGCCAACGATTTTCACGTAAGCCGGATCATCCGCGATTATCTGCCCGAGGACGAAACCTCGCACGGCTATGGCGCAATCGTGCAGTGGGACAATCTTGCCTATAACGCGAAACCCGCGCTCATCGGTGCCCGCAAGTCCATCGTGCGCCTGGGCTCCGTACAGTGGCAGATGCGTACCATGCGCACCGTAGACGAGCTCATGCAGCAGGTGGAATTCTTCGTGGACGCTCTCGCCGGCTACAAGTCCGATTTCGCGTTGTTCCCGGAATTCTTCGATGCGCCGCTGATGGGACAGTTCGACCAAAGCAATCCGGCCGAGGCAATGCGCGAACTCGCCCAGTTCACGGACGAAATATGTGACCGTATGCAGCAGCTCGCAGTCAGCTACAACATCAACATCATTTCAGGCAGCCTTCCCGTTTACCACAATCAGGTACTCAACAACGTCTCGTTCCTGTTCCGACGCGACGGCACCCGGGCCGAGCAGTACAAACTGCACGTCACACCAGACGAGCGCGCCTACTGGGGCGTGAAGGGTGGTAATAAACTCAGGGTGCTCGAAACCGACGTCGGTAAAATCGGCATCCTGGTCTGCTACGACTGCGAATTCCCGGAACTTGGCCGATTGTTGGCAGAGCAAGGCATGCGCATCCTGTTCGTACCGCTGTGGACCGACACCAAGAACGGCTTTCTCCGGGTGCGCGCTTGCGCCCAGGCGCGTGCCATCGAGAACGAGTGCTACGTCGCAATCACCGGCAACGTCGGCAATCTGCCCAAGGTGGAAAATGCGGACATCCAGTATTCGCAGTCAGCGGTCTTCTCGCCCTGCGACTTTGCCTTCTCACACGACGGCATCGTCGCCGAGAGCACGCCCAACACGGAAATGACGCTGATCGCCGACCTCGACCTCAATAAGCTCCGTCGTCTGCGCACCGAAGGCTCGGTGCAGAACTTTCGCGATCGCCGCCTTGACCTCTACCGCATTCAGTGGCTAGGCGATACCGGCAACGATTAAACCGTCCGACCGGGTGCTGGGAGCGCCGGCATCCTGCAGGCTTTACGAGTACCCATCGCGCAGCAAGCTGAGATCCTACAGATGCCTTAGTTCCGGTGTAGGAGCGCAGCTATGCTGCGCGATTGGTGCGATGACTCAGCGGTCGCCAGGCAAATCGCCGGCTTCGTGCTCGGGCAGCACCGCGCTTTCCGGCTTGATGCCCGAGGCATGCGCGGCCCCGAGCCGCTTCAGGTACGGCACCAGTGCGAAGGAGATGAGCGCCACGCCGACGGCCACGAGGCCGAGTACGAGAAACAGGTTGGTGTAAAGCGTGAGTGTCGTGTGGTAGAAATCCTGGTTGAGTCGCGTCAATGTGTGCTGCGTCGCCTGCGGGAGATCGGCTACCGGAGTGAGCTGTTGCAGCGTGTGCTGCACGGATTCAGAGAAGTTTTTGAACTTGTGTTGCACCAATCGCGGAGCCTTGGCAAGCGCCGCGGAGGTGACCGGGTGTCCCGCCAGCCAGTAGCGAAAAGCGCCAAGGTCAAAATTGGACAGTGCATGGGTCAGGGAAGCCGGTAGTTGTGCAAAGGCCGTCTTTTCGCTGGCCGGGAGCAGCTTGAGTACCTTGCCGATCGTGTCGGGCACCGAGGCGACAGTGGCAACCATGCTGCCGAAGAATTGCGAAATACCGGTGGTCAAAAGCCAACCGCCCATGATGAAGCCGCGCAGACGCGGCGCGACAAAGCGCGCCACCATCGCAAGCCCAAGGCCGCTGATCAGCAGTTCGCCGAACGACTGGAAAAAATAGCCGGAGAGCATCCACCAGGGGGACACGAGTTTGGCGGAGCCGACGTGTCCACTGACGCCGTAGATGAAAAAGCCGACGGCGAGCATCACGAAGCCGAAGGCGAACTTGGTCGCTATATTGAAATCCTTGTCGTGCTTGCCCAGCTTGTTGTAGAGCAAGGCCAAGAACGGCGAGAGGATAAAGATCCAGAACGGGTTCAGCACCTGGAACTGTTCGGGCGGAATGTGAAGGCCGAAGAAGTCGAGCTGTACGTTCCTGAGCGCAAACAGCGTGAGCGAGGTGGACATCTGCTGGTAGAAGACGAAGAACACCAAACCCTGCAGGGTGAGAATGAAGGTCGCGATGAAACCCTTGCGTTCCCCCAAACCGCTTTTCAAGATGAAATAAGCGAACACGCCGAGAAGCATTGCGGCCGCGGCGTAGACGATGTATCTGGCAACTTCGACATCGTAGACGATCAAGGCGATCACCACCGCGACGATGAATGAGCCGGCGAGAATCGCGAGAAGGCGCATGACCGAGAGGCGCTCGAAGTCGGGTTTGGAGCCGACGTGCGAGAGGTACCTCTTCATAAAGAAGAAATTTGTGATGCCGAGCGC
>JBOHZI010000120.1:0-6759 GCA_050738295.1 Gammaproteobacteria bacterium | reverse complement strand
CGTCCACCACCTGTTCGTTGGCGAGCACGGTCTGGTCTACCGGATCCCAATTGACCGTGGCGTTCGCCTGATAGACCAGTCCTTTTTCGAACAGGCGGGTAAAGAACCACTGCTCCCAGCGGTAATAATCCGGATCGCAGGTGGCGAATTCGCGCGACCAGTCGAGCGCAAAACCCATGCGTTCGAGTTGACCGCGCATCTCTTCGATATTGCGCCGCGTCCATTCCGCCGGCGGCGTATTGTTCTGAATGGCGGCATTCTCGGCGGGCAATCCGAAGGCGTCCCAGCCGATCGGCTGCAACACATTGTCGCCGCGCATGCGTCGAAAGCGCGCGATGACATCGCCGATGGTGTAATTGCGCACATGCCCCACGTGCAGCCGTCCGCTTGGGTAGGGCAGCATCGAGAGGCAATAGAATTTTTTGCCCGCCGCCTGCTCGTCCACGGCGAACGCATCGCGCCGCGTCCACTCGGTCTGCACCGCGGGTTCAACGCTGCCTGGTTCGTACAGTTCGGGCAAGGGCTTCATGTTCTTGTTCATGCGTCGGTCGTCGTTTATCGTTTGCGGGCCAGGGTCAGGCCGTCGCCGATCGGCACCAGCGACACATCGACCCGCTCGTCGGCGTGCACGCGGTCATTGAAGGCACGGATGGCCTGAGTGTCTTCGTCTGTGTCCGCTGGGTCGGCCACGTGTCCGCTCCACAACGTGTTGTCCACGGCAATCAGACCACCGGGACGCAGCAGCTCCAGCGCCGCCTCGTAGTAATGCGGATAATTGCTCTTGTCGGCATCGATGAAGGCGAAATCGAAATGCCCCGCCTCGCCGCACTCGATCAGTTGCGCAAGCGTCTCGCGGGCCGGCGCCAGGCGCAACTCGATCTTGTCTTCCACGCCGGCCTCACGCCAGGCTTCGCGGGCGTGACGGGTAAACTCCTCGCTCACATCGAGACACAGCACACGGCCGTCTGCCGGCAGCGCGAGCGCCACGACAGTAGAGGAGTACCCCGTAAACGTGCCCACCTCCAGACAACGCCGAGCACCGATGAGGCGCACCAGCAAAGCCATGAACTGGCCCTGTTCCGGCGATATCTGCATGCTTGCCTGCTTCATGCGTTGCGTCGCCTCACGCAGGCGTGTCAGCACCTCAGGTTCACGCAGGGAATGATCGATCAAGTAATCGTACAGTGTGTCGGTCATCGTCAAGGTGCGCGCGGACATAACCATTTCACCCGTAAAAATGTCATTCTAACGGTAATACCGTGGTTCTCCGCGACTGCCGCGAGGCGGGTAAAATGAAGAGCATGATTCATTCGGACACTCGCGCATGATCGCCAACCGTATCACTCGCCACTGGCTGCTCACGGTTCTCAGCCTTGCGCTGGCCTTGAGCCTGCCGCCTGCCCTGGCCAAGGGGACGACGACCCCGCTGTCGCTGTGGCGCGTGAGTGACCACGCCGGACACGTGATGTACCTCGCAGGTTCGATGCACGCGCTCACCAAGTCCGACCTGCCGCTACCCACCGCCTATACCAAGGCGTTCTATGCCTCGGACCGCCTGATCGAGGAACTCAACCTGGCCGGTCTCGATTCCGCCACGGTCAGCCAGCAAGCCCTGCAGATGGGGCTGCTGCAAAACACCACGCTGGCGAAAGTCATGGGCAAAACGGACTGGGTCCGGGCCAAGGCGCTCGCCGCCAAGTCAGGTGTCGACTTATCCTTTTATGCCAAATTCAAACCCTGGCTGGCGGCGGTGGGTGTTGCCGACACCCTGCTCATCCAGCTGGGGTACAAACCCCAACTGGGGCCGGATATGCACTTTGCCCGGTTGGCAAAGAAGCACAAAATGCCCAGCAGCGGACTGGAAACGGTGGCCCAGCAATTGTCGTTTTTCAACGACATGAAGCTCACGGTGCAGAAACGCTTTCTGCTGCAAACCCTGGAGCAGGCCTCTTCCGCCAAGCAGGAACTCGTCAAACTCCACGACGCCTGGGCGCGCGGGGACATGGCCACACTGGAGGCGTTGCAAAAAGAGGATTTCAAGGGCTTCGCGCACGTACGTAAACAGTTGCTCGACGACCGCAACGCGCGCTGGCTGCCGCATCTGCAGAAGTGCCTCGCCAGCGGGCAGACCTGCTTCGTGGTGGTCGGAGTGGAGCACATGGTCGGTCCGCATGGATTGCTCGCCCTGCTGCGAAAGGCAGGCGACAAAGTGACCCAGATGCACACCCAGCCCGTACACGCCAGCGACGGATGAACAATGCCGCTTGAGCCTCTTCAGCTCGGCGGGCAACTGTTGCTCGCCCTGCCCTCGCTGGTCGATCCCCAATTTCGCGGCAGCGTGGTGCTGATATGCGAACACGGCGAGGAAGGCGCCCTGGGTCTCATCGTGAATCACCCGATGCAATTAAACCTGGGCGCTGTACTGAAACAGCTCAACCTGCCCGCCGACCACGCGGAGATCGCTGCCCGAACCGTGTTTTCCGGCGGCCCGGTCGAAACTCAGCGTGGTTTTGTCATTCACGATGCGCCAGAGCGCTTTGCCGATTCGCTGAATCTGAGCGAAACGCTCGGTGTCAGCAGTTCCGAACAGATACTCGGCGCCATCAGTAAGGGCCAGGGGCCGGCGCGGTTCATTATCGTGCTCGGCTACGCCGGGTGGGGACCCGGTCAGATCGAGAACGAGCTGCGCGAGAATGCGTGGCTCCCGGTGCCGGCCACCCCGGAGGTGATTTTCAACGCCTCGATCAAGGATCGCTGGCGCCAGGCCGCCATCCAGATCGGCGTCGATCCACTTCAACTAAGCTCGGAATCCGGTAACGCCTGATGACCCGGGACTGGGGACTGGCTGTAGTTTCTTGTGTGCTCGCTATGATTGGCGAGTCCCTAGTCCCTAGTCCCCAGTCCCCAGATCCCGATCTTGATAAACTGCGCACCGGTAGGCAGGTGCGGAGCGTGTGGAATGGCCGGTACGGTGCTCGGGTTCGATTATGGCCGGCGCTACATCGGTATTGCCGTCGGCCAGACCCTGACCGGCTCCAGCAACGCGCTGAAAAGCCTGATCGTTCCCGCCAGCGGTCGCCTGCCATGGTCCGAGATTGAAGCCCTGTGCACGGAATGGAATCCGGGCCACTTGGTCGTCGGACTGCCGTGTCATCTGGATGGCAACGAAAGCAACCTCGCCCGCGAAGCGCGCGGCTTCGCAAAACGGTTGGAACGCCGCCTGCAACGCCCCGTCAGTCTGTGGAACGAGGCGCTCTCTACCGAAGCTGCCCGCGAAGCGCTGGCCAACGAACGCCACAACAACGCCCATCAGAAAAGACCCGATCGCGCACGACTCAACGCGGAAGCCGCGCGCACCATCCTCGAGGGGTGGCTTACCGCCACCGATCGCGGCACGACGGAACCGTCCCATGACTGAAACCACCCGCAACCTGATTACGCTCGACACGCTGGATCGACCCACGCTCGAAACCCTGCTTGACGCCGCTGAGCACTATCTGCGCCCAAATGCCGCAACCGCGCATCGCGCACGGCTCGCGGGCGAGGCCGTCGCTTTGCTTTTTTGTGAACCCAGCACACGCACCCGCTTTTCCTTCGAGCTGGCGGCTCGGCGTCTCGGTGCCGATGTCCTGACATTGAACGAGAGCGTCTCTTCGCTTACCAAGGGCGAGACGCTGGCCGACACGTTGGCCGCGCTGGCCGCCATGGATGTACGTCTGGCTGTAGTGCGTCACCGCGAAGAGGTGATGCAGGCGCTGACCGCCGGACTTTCGCCGGGGTCCGCGCTGGTCAGTGCCGGCGAAGGCACGCGCAATCACCCCACGCAAGGCCTGCTCGATGCGCTCACCATCCGTCGTCACCGGCCGGATCTCAAGCGTTTGACGGTGGCTATCGTCGGAGATATTGCTCACTCGCGGGTCGCCCGTTCCACGGCACGCGCGCTGGCGCTGCTCGGCATAGGCGACCTGCGCCTGATCGGCCCGCCTGCCTTCCTGCCCGCTGCAGGCGACATGCCAGGCACCCTGACGACTCGACTCGACGCCGGACTCGACGGCGCCGACGTGGTGATGGCACTGCGCATCCAGCGCGAACGCATGGCGGCCAGCGAGTGCCCGGACACAACGACCTATCGCAACGAATACGGACTGAACCACGTACGCCTGACTGCCCATGCCAAACCCGACGTCCTGCTCATGCATCCGGGGCCGGTGAACTGGGGCGTCGAACTCGACCCCGAGCTTAAAGCCTGGCCACACAATGTGATCGAGGAACAAATTCATAACGGAGTCGCCGTGCGCATGGCGGTACTCGACTGGCTCGCGGGAGAACGCGCATGACCTTGCCCGAACGCGCAAGCATCGACCAGGAACTCGCCACCGTGCGCAGTCACACTCGCTATCCAGGTTCCCAGCATGTACTCAGCCTGCACGCCCCCCAGGTCGCAGCGCGCGCTCAGCCGGGCAGTTTTGTGCATGTGGACTGCGGTCGGGAATGGCTGCTGCGCCGACCGATGTCGATCATGAGCGCAGATGCGGAAAAAGGTGAGATCGAACTCCTGTTCAAGACCGTCGGTCATGGCACCCGCACCCTGGCAGCGCTGGAGCCCGGCGATCCGCTCGACATGATTGGGCCGATCGGCAATGCCTTCACGGATATTTCCGGGCATCCAACCAAGCTCTTACTGGGCGGCGGCGTTGGCATCCCGCCCATGATTTTCTATGCCGAGACGCTGGTGACCGCCGGCGCAGCCGCGCCGTGGGTCATTACGGGTTCCGAGTTGCCGTTCCCCTTCGCCACCGGCCCGGCCCGGCTGGATTTACCCGGCGCACCCGGCAGCGCCACCCACGCACTGCAACGGCTGGAGGCGCGCGGCATACCCAATCGTCTGGCGAGTCTGGCCGATCTGGACGGCTGTTTCCACGGCTACGTCACGGGCCTCGCCGAGGCCTTGATCACAGCGCTGCCGGCGCCGCAGCAACGCGAAGTCGCGCTCTATGCCTGCGGCCCCACCCCGATGCTCGCGGCCGTAGCTGCTCTCGCGCGCCAGCTCGAATTGCCGTGTCAGGTCTCGCTCGAAGAATACATGGCTTGCGGCGTCGGCGGTTGCGCCGGTTGCACAGTCGAAGTCGATACGCCCTCGGGTGCCGCGATGAAACGCGTCTGTGTCGACGGGCCGGTGTTCGATGCCGCCACCGTTTTCACCGCCACCCCGATTGCCGAGCCAGCCGAAACCCCTTTCGACTGAAAACGTTCATGTGCAGGGGCGAGCCCGCTCTGTCGTCGAGCCTCCAGTCCCGACAAATCAGCCGAAGTGGATGCGCGCCTCCAGGTTGGCCCGTGAATCGGCGTTGGACAACGCCTCATCCAGACTGATCCGACCGGATTTGTAGAGCTCGATCAATGCATCATCGAAGCTTTGCATGCCGGTTGCCTGCGATTCCTCCATCGCCTCGGGAATCGATGTCAACTCACCCTGCTCTATAATTTTCGCAATGTGGGGCGTGTTCAACATAACCTCGACCGCTGGAATCTGCTTGTCGTTCTTGTCGTGCACCAGGCGCTGCGAAATGACTGCCTTCAGACTGGTTGCCATATCCAGCAAAACCTGGTGATGCATCATCTCGGGATACATGTTGAGAATACGATCCAGCGTCTGAGAGGAATTGGTCGTGTGCATGGTCGATAAACACAGGTGGCCCGAATTGGCTAGCTCCATGGCCGCATCCATCGTCGCACGGTCGCGTATCTCACCCACCAGCACCACATCGGGCGCGGCCCGCAAGGCACTGCGCAAGGCCATGGCATAAGACGGTGTATCGGTTACCAGCTCACGCTGATTGACGATGGAACGACGATGCGTGTAGGTGTACTCGATCGGATCTTCCACCGTGATAATGTGATCGGCACGTGACTTATTACGGTAATCGACCATGGCCGCCAGTGTCGTGGATTTGCCGGCCCCCGTCGCTCCCACAACCAGAACCAATCCGCGCGCAGCGAGAGCGAGTTTATTCAAATGCGCAGGTAAATTAAGCGTCTCCAACTCCGGAATTTGCGCCGGAATGTAGCGGATTACGACTGCGGTCTTTCCACGCTGGCGGAATACGTTGAAACGAAAACGGCCATTATCCGGATCCTCTATCGCAAAATCGAGCTGTTGCTCTTCGCGGAAACGGGCAAGCTGATATTCGTTCATCAGACTCGTGGCCGCCACCTCGATATCCTTGGCATCAACCATATTCTGCCCGACCGTATGCAGCCGCCCATCAACCCGCAGCCTGATCTGTGAGTTGGCGGTTATGTAAAGATCGGATGCATTCTGTTCGCTCATCAACCGAAAATAGGAGCGCAACCTCATTTATAACTCCCTTCAGGAACCTCTGATCTATTCATACACGGATCGCGTTTGTGTCCCAAAGGCCCGGATGCAAGGCGCTCGGCGCAGCGCCGTAGCAGGGACTACGGTCAAGTCGAGCAACGCAGCAGTCGGGCCTTTGGGGCCAAACCCCAAAGGGGACGGGTCTTTGCGCCCACCTGGACAGTGTCATTCGTCGTTCATTTGCAATGAGCAAACTTCTCTCCTCATTCCTTGCCAGTCGCGCGCAAAGACTCCGGCGCGACCGCGTATGAATAGATCAGAGGTTCCTCAGACACCAACCCGCTGTCCGTCGTTGTGATCTTCCAATCGCATCTCGTCAAGCCCCTCGTCGAAGGAACGTTCCCCGCGCTTGCTTTCGAGTTTGATACGCAGTCTGAGCT
>JBOHZI010000119.1:0-6759 GCA_050738295.1 Gammaproteobacteria bacterium | reverse complement strand
GTGTTGCCCTAATCACAAGAACACCGATCGGCACGGTGGGTCAGTTTTGCATCGGTATCAGCAGGCCGTTTGCAAAGGAGCAAATCCAATGTCAAAGAATAGCGAACGAACGATTTTGGTGACGGGTGCCACCGGGCGGCAGGGAGACGCCGCGTACCGGCATCTGCAGCAGAAAGGATTCAAGTTGCGGGCGCTGGTGCGTGATCCCCAGAGCAACAAAGCACGTCAACTGTTGGAGCATGGAGGGGAACTGTTTCAGGGAAACCTGGATGATCCCGACAGCTTGATGCGCGCGATGGATGGTGTGTACGGCGTATTCTCAGTGCAGCCTTACTCGGCCAATGAGATCCAGCGGGGAGTGGCAGTCATCGAGGCGGCGAAGCGGCAGGGTGTCAGCCATTTCGTTTACGCTTCAGTCGGTTCGGCCGACGAGAAGACTGGTATTCCCCACTTCGAAACCAAAGCCGAAGTGGAAGATTATCTGCGATCGAGTGGCTTGCAATATACGATTGTGCGGCCGGTCTTCTTCATGGAGAACTGGCATAGAGGATTTGGCGCGTCGATCCGGAGCGGGCAGCTCCAGCAGCCGTTAAACCCGACGGCAACCATGCAGATGGTAGCGGTGGATGACATCGGCGCGTTTGCGGCCCTTGCGTTTGAGCATCCCGGCGAATGGGTAAACAGGACATTCACTCTGGCCGGCGATGAATTGTCAATGCAGCAAATCGCCGATGCATTCAGCCGCGTGATGGCACGAGAGGTGAAGTACGTTCAGGTTTCCTGGGATCAGTTCGAACAGAACATGGGGCGGGAACTGACGGTGATGTATCACTGGTTCGATGAAAAGGGCTTTCACTTCAACGTTGCAGATACGCGGCGCGAATATCCGCTGACCCACACCTTCGACCAATGGCTGGAATCGCACTGGAACACGACTGCTGTTGCGTCGCGGTAGGAGCAGGGTCAGCCCAAACGGACCAAACACCTGCTGCCGCCGCGCTGGTGGGCTTGCATGGATGGTGTTTCTAGCCGGCTTGGCGGAGAAGCAGTCGCATGAAGGTGTCGGCCCGGGCGTAAGGCAGGGGGCCGAGCTCTTCGCGGGTCACGTGGGTGAACCCCAGAGATTCATAGAGGTGGACGGCTGCGGGCAGTCGTGTGCTGCTGCCGAGGAAAATACTGTGGGCGCCGATCCGGCGCGCTTCGCTGATGGCCGCGATCACGATCTTGCGACCGATTCCATGGTTCCGAAGTTCTGGCTCGACGGACATTTTCCCGAGCTCGAACATGCCGGGATGGCCGGGGACAAGAGCGACGCAGCCGACGATCCTGCCGTCGATTCGGGCGAGAAGCACGCGGCCGCCGCGATCGACGATTTCGGCCTGCGGGTCATTGAGGATGCGGCGGTCTTCCTCTTCCAGTGTGAAGAGGCGGGTGATCCACTCCTCGTTCAATGTCTTGAAGGCCTTGGCATCCTCGGGACCGTCCAAGGCTGTAATGACGAGTGACAGTTGGTTTGTGATGGCGTTTGACATGCTGTGAGTTTGCTCGTGTTCATTGATCACGTCCAATACGATAATGTCCCTTATCAATAGAATTTCTGTATGGATATCGACACACGCCTCCTGCGAACGTTTCTCGTCGTGGCCAAGGAGCTGCACTTCACGCGTGCGGCAGAAATTCTTGACATGGCGCAGCCGGTCCTGACGCAACATATCCAGCGTTTGGAGGCTGCCTTGGGAACCCAACTGTTCGTGCGCACCTCTCGACGGGTCTCGTTGACGGACGCGGGCCGGCTGATGGCCAATCGGTTCGAGTTCCTCATCGCCCAGGTTGATCGTGACCTGGACGATGTCGTCCGAGTCGGTCACGGCGAGGAGGGGAGGCTCGATATCGGTGTCGTCAGTTCGGCCCTCGTGCTGGGACCGATCGGCCGGATCGAGGCGTTCCGCAGACGATTCCCGCGGGTGGAGATCCGCATCAGGGAAGGCTTCACCGCAGCCCTGATTGAGCAGCTCCGCAGCGGCGAGGTCGATGTCGCCACGGTACGCGATCCCGAAGCACATTCAGGTCTTTCCGGCCAGACGGTGCTGCGGGAGAAGTTCGTGATCGTCCTGCCTGCTGGCCACGAGTTGTCTCGGCAGCGCAAGCTGCGCGGATCGGATCTTGCCTGTGAGGGCCTGGTCTTCTTCCCGGAAAGGGCAGGCAGTCTCGCCTACACGCGAAATCTGCAACCGATCACCGAATCCGGACACACTCCGCGCGTAGTCCAAGAGGCGTCGACGTGGGGAACGATCATCAACCTCGTCAGTGCTGGTCTTGGAGTCACCATCTGTCCGCAGAGCGCGGCGCTCAACGCTCCCGCATCGGTTGTCGTGCGCGACCTCGTCGGCACTGCGGCTAGAAGCTGCGTGGTCACTCTTCATCGGGAATCAGAGAATCGTGCCGTAGTTCGCCGCTATCTGGAACTCGACACCGACGAGCTGTAAGTGGTGCTTGCGCTCCGATTCAGCTCGCTCGCGGATGGCGTGGCGCCTGTCAGCGTCAGGCACTCTCGCAACGCCGGCTGCTTTGATTAGCCGCCAGATATTTTGATAGTTGGAATATGGGAGTTATCGACAAACGCGGCGACCCAGCAGCGCACACATTGTTCCGCAAGGTGCTGATTGCGTCAGTCAGCACACGCAACATCCGCCGGCAAATTGATGATGCGTCAACGCGGATCATGTGCCAAGCGTCGCCGCCGAGAAATTGCCTTCGTCGACCGCTGCCATGAAGGCTCTGAGTCGATCCAGTGAAACGCCATCCAGCATGGCAATCTATTCCATATACAGATCGTTCAGATCGCATTTTATCGTCTTTTCAGATCGAGCAGGGAATCCCATCATCGGTGTTGCCGTAACCACAAGGACACCGACATGAACCTTCCACTGCTCGACTCTAGCCTCCTTGATACCGACCGCCTGACCGCCGAACTCCAGCGCGTTCCACTTGGTCGTCTACCTGCCGTCACGAAAAATGCATTGCCCGCCGCATCCCTCGACCAGCTGTTTCGGCAGGCGAGAACTTACAACGAATGGGATTCCCGAGAGGTCGACGATCGGACGATCCACGAGCTTTACGAATTGCTCAAGTGGGGCCCCACCGCATCCAACAGTAACCCGGCGCGATTCGTATGGGTGAAAAGCTCCGAGGGCAAAGCCAAATTGTCGGCACTGGCGATGGGTGCCAACGGCCCCAAAATCCTGGTGGCGCCGGTCACGGTGATCATCGGGTACGACCTAGCGTTCCCTGAGACGATGCCGAAGTTGTTTCCTGCGCGCGGGGAGGCGATGCGCCAGATGTTTCAGCCGCCGGCAATCGCCGAGGCGACGGCCAAGCGCAACAGCAGCCTGCAGGGTGCTTACCTCATCATCGCGGCACGCGCCCTGGGCCTCGACTGCGGACCCATGTCCGGATTCGACAACGCGGGTGTCGACCGTGAGTTTTTTGCGGGCACGCGTATCCAATCCAACTTCATCTGCTCGCTTGGATACGGGAAACCCGGTACGCCGTTTCCGCGCAACCCGCGGCTGTCTTTCGACGAGGCTGGTCGCTGGGCATGAAGCAGCGCCATAGCGGATTGCGGCGCAGCGCCCATTGAAAATCGAGCGCCCTTTCTCTTGGAATTTGCCTGCACGTCAAGCCGAGTTTCTGGGCGTCGGCATCCAGTTCCCGCAAACACCAACATTTGGATAACCATCATGGACATGAAATACAGCATCGTAGGATCCGGCCCCGTGGGCAAAACATTGGCCGGCCTGTTCGCCAAGGCCGGTATCGACGTGCAGATCGCCAACTCGCGCGGGCGGCAATCCCTGGTGCCTATCGCCACCGAGCTGGGACGACACGTGGCTCCGGTCACACTGGAGCACGCACTCGGTGCGGACGTCATTTTCCTTGCGGTCGGATTCATGCAGGTCCCGTCGGTGGCCGTGAAACGCCACGACTGGACGGGAAAGATCGTGGTCGACATGACCAACGCTTTGCAGCCTGACGAGCAACGCGAAACGGAACTGCGCGGTTTGCTGTCCTCCGAAATCAACGCCCAGTTTGTGGCGGGCGCGAAGCTGGTCAAGGCCTTCAATCACCTGCCTGTGCAGCAGCTCGGAACGAACCCCCCGATAAGCGGACAGCGGCAGGTGGTCTTCGTCTCCAGCAATGACGCGGATGCCAGCGCCACGGTCGCCGCACTGGCCACGCGGCTTGGCTTCGCGCCCGTGGAGCTCGGGTGGCTCGATGAAGGTGGCGCGCCTCTGCACGTTCTGGGCGGCAAACCGGGCGGACTTCTATTCCAGAACCTGGCGAAGCTCGACTGATGCGACGTTCGTTCAAAGGACGCGCCTTTCGCGAAGGGCCAATTCCATGAATGAGCAACAAACACTTTCGAAAACAGCGGGGCCGAAGACAGCGGCCTGGGGTGCGGTCATTTCCATGATGTTGGGGGTCTTCGCGCTGGCCACGGCGCAGTTTCTGCCCCCCAGCCTATTGACACCGATAGCCGCCGGTCTGGGCATTACCGTCGCCTTGGCCGGTCAGACGGTCACGGCCACGGCGGCGCTGGCTTTTGCGTCGAGTCTGCTGACTCCATTCATCACGCAGCGCATCGACCGGCGCAATGTGCTGCTCGGCTTCTCCGTGCTCTTGATCGCCTCCAACCTTATGGTAGCGCTCGCACCGAGTTTCGCGGTGCTGCTGCTGGGACGGGTCGTTCTCGGCATCGCGATGGGCGGTTTCTGGGCGATGTCGATTGCCATCGTCATGCGGCTTGTACCCGAGCCGCAGGTCGCGCGAGCGTTGGCACTCGTGATGAGCGGTCTCGGTGCGGCAACTATTGTTGCCGCACCCATCGGGAGCTATCTCGGTGCGGTCATCAGCTGGCGTGGCGTATTTCTGCTGGCGGCCGCTCTCGGCTTGTTGGCGCTGATCGCACAGTTTCTGACGCTGCCGCGGATGAACCCGAGTGGTCAGACGCACCTGCGGACGCTCGTTGAGGTAATGAAGCGCCCACGTATGCGGCCCGGGCTGATCGCCGTGCTGCTCGTCTTTGGCGGAAATTACGCCCTGTTTACCTACGTGCGCCCGTTTCTTGAGGATGTCACCGGCGTTGCCGTCACGGGCGTATCGGCCATCCTGCTGGCTTATGGTGTCGCCAATTACGCAGGGAGCCACCTCGGCGGCTGGATGCTGCAAGGCAATACGAAACTGACGATGACGTTGATGCCGCTGCTCATGGGTGTCATCGGCA
Organism: Gammaproteobacteria bacterium; assembly: GCA_050738295.1. Classification (GTDB taxonomy): domain Bacteria; phylum Pseudomonadota; class Gammaproteobacteria; order JAKDMP01; family JAKDMP01; genus JBAUSV01. The sequence goes on along the minus strand of JBOHZI010000119.1, from coordinate 1,475 downwards.
TCGGCCTGGGTAGTGGGATGGGCACGCCGATCACGACGACGGCATTGGTCGCAATCTGGGGCCTTGCTTTCGGCACCGTACCGGTCGCCTGGTTCACCTGGATTACACGTACGGTACCGGACGAGGCTGAAAGTGGCGGCGGCTTGCTGGTTGCAGCAAACCAGGCTGCGACCGCGGCGGGCGCCGGCCTCGGTGGCATCGTGCTCAATTCAGGCGGCGTCACCAGTGTGTTTGACCTCGGCGGCCTTGCCCTCGTGGCGGCGGGGTTATTCATCACGTTTGCGGTCAAACCGGGCGAGCGTCCGCAGCAGGCCGACGCAATCATTCGCCAGGAAGAAACCGCAATGATTGCCGGAGAGATTGGGGGTGCCGTCGATTACGTGACGCTCAACAAGGCTCGAGAAAAATCCCACAGCTCGAAGAACACAGGAGCAATTTGTCATGATCATTGACTTGAAGGGTCGCAGCGCCGTCGTCACGGGTAGCACGGCGGGTATTGGGCGTGCGATTGCAGAGGGACTGGCACGCGCCGGCGCTGCGGTCGTCATGAATGGCCGCAGCGAAGAGCGGGTCTCCGCCGCTTTGCAGGAGATGCGTGAGCTGTTCCCGAGCGTTGACATCACCGGATTTGCCGCCGACCTGGCAAGCGAGGAAGGCGCCAAGGCATTTACTGCCCGTGCCGTGGGCGCGGATATCTTGGTCAACAACCTGGGTACCGCTCGACAGAAGCCGTTCCTTGAACTCGCCGATAGCGACTGGCGGGATATGTTCGAGATCAACGTGATGAGCGGCATAAGAATGACCCGTCACTACCTGCCGGCGATGATCAAGCGCGGCTGGGGGCGCGTGGTGTTCATCAGCAGCGAGTCTGCACTGGCGATCCCCAAGGACATGATCGACTACGGCATGACGAAGACCGCGCTACTTGCAATTTCGAGAGGCGTGGCCGAGTCGGTCGCCGCAACCGGCGTGACCGTCAATGCCGTCATTCCCGGCCCGACCCGATCCGAAATTCTGTCCAACTGGATGAAGGCGCAAGCCGAGGCCGAGGGGATTACGCAACAAGAGGCCGAGCAGAATTTCCTGAAGACGATGCGGCCCACCTCGCTCCTGCAACGGTTCACGACGACCGAAGAGATTGCGAACATGGTCGTCTACGTGTGTTCGGAGCAGGCTTCCGGCACGACCGGCGCTGCACTACGTGTTGACGGTGGCGTGCTTCGACAGATCGCGTAGGACGTTCACACGGAAGCGCAACAATCGGCGTTGTCCATCGCCATCGGTTACCTCGCGTGGCGCTTATCACCAGCCACTCCCCCAAAACAGCATCCGGCCTCGGGGCAATCTTCAATTGGCATAGCGGGTCATTCGTTACATTGGTGCCAGTCGCCATCGAGATATGATCCTCGTTTGGCGAGGATACGAGACCACGCCTATTCCAACCGCTACGCAACCTCTTCCCACTCACTTTCCAC
>JBOHZI010000118.1:0-6779 GCA_050738295.1 Gammaproteobacteria bacterium | reverse complement strand
ACCCCGCCCATCCGCCGGCTCACCGCGCATGAGGGACAAACCATGAAATATTACATCCGTTGTTTGATCCTGGGCTGCCTGCTGGCCGCCGCGCCGACGTGGGCACAGCCCCAGCAGGTCGGGCTCGACCCGGTGCCCCTCGTCGAGAATGTCACGGTGCAGACGGCAACCTCCTACGACTCGTCCACCAAGCTTTACACTTATGCCTACAGCGTCACCAACCCGGCCGGCAACACCGGAGAAATATGGGACATTGGAATTGACATGCAAGCGCCACCGAATTACGTCGATGTGGCCGGTTCCGAATTGACGATGCCGTTTGGCAAGGCCGGTAACAAGACCTTCGACGCGATGGTGCAGCTCATCACCCCGCCGCAGTCGCTGCTGCCTGATCAAACCAAGACCATCACCTTCGGCATCCAGGTACCGTCCGGCTGGGACAGCATGATCACTGTTGGCCATACGGGAGGATTCGCCGACAATAGCGCAAACGACGATATCAAGCCCGGAGAAACCTTTGGCGACCTCAAGATGATCAGTGACGGCGTACCGACAATCAAAATGATGGAGCTTCATCCGTATTGGAATCTAGTGGTAAAGGGCGAAGCCTACCAAGCGCAGGAAATTGCCGCAGCGCAAGTCGAGCGGGATCTTACCGTCAAGGTCCCGGTGCTCGCCCCCTCCTGGGTCAGGCCCGGCACCTTCGATCAGTGGGATGAACTCAAGCGCGACCTCGCACAGGCCGCTTCGCTCGGGTGGATAAGCGATCCGAATCTCGCCCAGACGCTGACCGGCGAACTACAGAGCGCGCGCACCGCGCTCGACGCCGGCGGCTCCGACCAGGCCGTGGTGGATGCGCTCAACGCGTTGCTTGCTACGGTGCAGGGAGCGAACGCCACGCAGCTCAAGGCCGAGGCGCGCGATCTGATCACGCTGAACGTTCAGGCCATACTGAAATTTATCGGGCCGATCGCGCCGCCGCCGCAGACACCAGCCTCGCCCAAGGTGGCCTTCGTCCAGCCGGCCGTTCCAGCGACCCAACTCGAGGTCGGCCAGCCGGTCACGGTGACCGCCCGGGTGGTGGATCAGGCGCGCGACGGCGCGCCGATCGCAAACTACGTGGCACCCCTATACGTCGACAGCGGCCCGGATGCCGGTCTGTCGACGGATGCGCCGACGGATGCGAACGGCGAGGTCTCGCTTTCCTACGCGGGCAAGGGAGAAGGCATCGACACCGTGCTCGTGTATACGGCCGGCCCTGCCGCTAACGCCTCCATTACGCCCAAGACGCGTGTCGTCGGCGGCGACGATCAGCGGCTGATCTACTGGCAGGGCGGCATCGATCTCACGCTGAGCGCATTCGCGCCGCTGGTCATCGTCTGGAACGGCGTCTCGCCGATCCATATCACCGACATCACCAAAAACATCGGCGATGCGCCCGCCGGTTCGTCCCGAACACTGTATTACGCTTCGACTACCCGGCCGGTGGACCCGAGCACGGCCCCGGTCATCGGATCGCGTGCGGTACCCGCACTCGCGCCCGGAGAACAAAGTTCCTACGCAGGCGAAGTAACGCTGCCGTTCGGTAACGGCGGCGCCGGTACCTATTACCTGAAGGCCTGCGCCAACGGCAACCGCGCGCTGATCGAAACGAACTACAACAATAACTGCGAGGCCCGGGAAGTGATTACCGCGATGCAACCCATGCCGGGACCCGATTGCAGCGGAGCGGGACCCTCCATTGGTAGCCTGTGGCCACCCAACCACAAGATGAAAAACATCACCGTCACGGGCGTGACCGATCCCAGCGGCTCCCCGGTGACCGTCACCATTACCGGCATCCATCAGGACGAGCCGGTTCTGGGAAAGGGCAGCGGCCATACCGACCCCGACGGCGCGGGCGTCGGCACGGCAACGGCCCAGGTACGGTCCGAGCGCTCAGGTACCGGCACCGGGCGGATCTACTTCATCGCCTTCCAGGCGCAAGACGAATCGGGCGGCATGTGCACGAATACGGTCGAAGTGTACGTTCCGCACGATCAGGGCCAGGGCACCCACCCCGTCGATACCGGCGAGCGCTACGATTCGACCCAGTAGTAACTTCCAGCAATTTTTATCCCTCGGATCTGCCGATACTGCGCAGCAACACTTCGACGCGGGGACGGGCATGCTCGGCGGCGTCGGCATCGATAAAGGCGAGGCGCAGCCGGCGGGCGAGCACATCCTCGGCGCCGAGTGCCATTTCATGGTGTGCCGCCCACACCACCTCCGCCTCAACATACGGGTAGCCCTCCGCCAGACGTTCACCCGGTACGCCCGGCGCGAGCGCCAACACGGCTTCCGCGCGATCGCCATAAGCATGCGCCAGATGCGCGGCGATATCAGTATCGAGCTCATATTTTTCTGCCAGCTCGTTCGCCAGCTCTGAACGGTAACCGGTCGCGCCGAGTAAAGGCGTCTCACGCGTGCGGCAGGGTTGTGCTGTCAATCCACCCGTTTCGACCGCCCGATCCACAACTTCCTCCGCCATCAGGCGGTACGTCGTCCACTTGCCACCGGCGATGGTCACCAGGCCTTTTGCTCCAACCTCAATATGGTGTTCGCGCACCAGGTTCTTGGTACCGCCTTCCCGATCCGCCTGCACCACCAGGGGGCGCAGGCCCGCCCAACTGGCCCGCAGGTCGTCGGCTTGCGGCGCAGGATCGAACCAGTCGGCCAGTTGATTGAACAGATACGTTTCTTCTTCCGCACTCGGCGCAGGCACCTGGCCAGCGGAAGCTTTCACATCGGTGGTGCCGGCAATAACCGCTCCTTCCCACGGCACAAAGAACAGCACGCGTCCGTCGGGCGTGCGCGGAATCAGCAAGGCATCGCCACCCGGCGCCCAGTATCGGTCGAAAGCCAGGTGCGTGCCCCGGCTCGGTTCGAGCAACGGTTCGATAGCCGTGGATTCCATGCGTCGCACGGCATCGGCGAACGGCCCGGTGGCATTGATGATGACTCGTGCCCGGATAAGAATTTCATCGCCGCCGATCATGTCGCGCGCTGTGGCGGCAGATAAACGCCCGCCTTCATCTCGCAGGCCCGTCACGCACACGTAGTTGGCGAGCGCCGCGCCCGCCTCTGCCGCACTGGCCGCCAGGGTGACATTCATGCGCGCATCGTCGAACTGCCCGTCGTAATAAGCCACACCACCGCGAAGTCCCTTGCGGCGCAACGCGGGAAAGGAACGCAGCATGGCCTTGTGCGAAACAAAATGACTGCGTCCCAGCGAAGCGTGCCCCGCGGCCCGATCGTAGAGCCACAATCCGAAGCGGTAGAACAGCGCATCCTTGAGCGAATACACCGGCGCCACCGTGCGCAGCTTGTGCGTCAGATGCGGTGCAATTTTGAGCAGCGTCGCACGTTCGGCCAGTGCCTCGCGCACCAGATGGAACTGCGCCCGATCGAGATGCGCCACCGCGCTTTCCAGATAACGCACACCGCCGTGCACCAGCTTGGTCGAACGGCTGGAAGTGCCCGAAGCAAAGTCGCCCGCCTCGACCAGCGCCACCTTGAGCCCACGCGTGGCGGCATCGAATGCGGTGCCCGTGCCGGTAGCACCGCCACCAATCACCAGCACATCGAAGACCTCTTCCTTGAGACGTTCGATATTCGCGCCGCGATTCATCTCGGTCATTAAGCCTCCCGGTTTTTCGTCATTCCCACGCAGGCGGGAATCCAGTCAGATAAATCGCGGCGGGGGCCGTCGCTCCTACCCTATGTGATCCCGGAAATAGAGAAGGCATGTCATTCATGCTTGCAAGCCCTCCGATAAATCCGCGACTTGTTTGCATAACTTTTGCCACACGGCATAACGCGCTTCACGCTCCGAACGCTCCGACTGCGGCTCGAATTGGCGCTCACACCGCCACCAGCGTTGCGGGGCGTCTTCGTTCAGCACGCTCGCACCGATACCGGCCAACAGTGCCGCACCCATCGCCGTGATCTCGGTTTGATGCGGACGCTGCAAGGGCGTACCCAGCGCATCGGCTTGCATCTGCATCAGAAGGTTATTGCGTGAGGCGCCGCCATCAACCCGGATTTCACTCACCGGGCGGTCGGTGGCCGCATTGACTGCCCTAACCACATCGCACACGCGAAAAGCGATAGCCTCCAGCGTCGCACGGGCGATGTGTGCGTCGGTGGTGGCGCGTGTGAGACCGAGTATCGCGCCACGCGCCTGCGGGCGCCAATACGGCGCGCCGAGACCGGTCAAAGCAGGCACCAGCCAGACACCGTCACTGTCCTGCGTAGCGGCAGCCAGTGCTTCGATTTCTGCCGATTTATCAATCAGACCCAGGCCATCACGCACCCACTGCACCACAGCGCCCGCGTTGAAAACGGAACCTTCCAGTGCATACACCGGTTCGGCATCGCGCAGACGCCAGGCCAGAGTCGTAAGCAACCCTTCTGCCGCTACCGCTGTGCCGGTATTGACGAGCACAAAAGCGCCGGTGCCGTAGGTAGCTTTGGCCTGACCCGGCGTGAGACAGGCCTGCGCGAACAGCGCCGCGTGCTGATCGCCGGCCATGCCGTGCACACAGACTTGCGTGTCGTCGATGCGCACGGTGCCGAAGTCGGCCGTGTTGGAGCGCACTTCAGGCAAGAGCGATTCCGGCACGTCGAACAGTTCGAGCAATTCCGGATCCCAGCGTTGTTTATGAATGTCGAACAACAACGTGCGCGCCGCGTTGCTTGCATCCGTCGCGTGCGTCTGCCCGCCGCTCAGGTGCCACAGCAACCAACTTTCCACCGTGCCGAAGGCCAGTTCGCCGGACTGAGCACGACGCCGCGCATCCGGCACATGATCCATCAGCCAGGCAATTTTGGTGGCGCAGAAATACGGATCGAGTAACAGCCCGGTGCGTTCCTTCACAAGGGCTTCGGCGCCGGCCTGACGCAAGCGTTCGCAGTGCGCCGCGGTGCGCCGATCCTGCCACACGATGGCCGGGCCGAGCGCCTCTCCGCTCGCGCGATCCCAGAGGATGGTAGTTTCGCGCTGGTTGGCAATGCCAAGTGCCGCCACCTTTTCCCCTGCGGGAACTGCTGCCAACGCCTCGTGTGCGCACCGCAATTGAGTATCGAGTATCGCCCGCGAATCCTGCTCGACCCACCCCGGCTGTGGATAGGCGACGTCCAGCGCTTCCTGATGCTGGGCGACCAGCGTGCCATCGGTTCGGAACAGCAAGGCTCGGCTGCTGGTCGTGCCCTGATCGAGTGCAAGCAGATATGACACGCAACAAGTCCGGACAAGATGCCGAACAGCTTAGCCGATCCAAGCCGTTACACTTGGCACGATATTCGCCGACCGGTAGCCATGCCCGCCCCACTCACCGCCTTTGAACGCGCCTACCGCGAACAATTGACCGACGGCAAGACGCAAGATCCAGCTCAGGCCGAGGCACTCGTCGCGCTGGCCCGACTCAGCCGCGAGTTGGAGCGGCCCTCGCACTGGTGGCGCAAGACACGCCCGCAAGGCGTGTACCTGTACGGCCCGGTGGGCCGCGGCAAGACCTGGCTGATGAACCTCTTCTACCGCTCGCTGCCCATCGACCAGAAACTGCGTCATCATTTCCATGCCTTCATGCGCGATGAGGTGCACGGCCCTCTGAAGCGCCTGCGCCGCCACGACAATCCACTACCGCGGCTGGCCCATGATCTGGCGCGGCGCACGCGGGTGATCTGCTTCGACGAACTGCTGGTGGAGGACATTGCCGATGCCATGCTGCTGGGTCCGCTGCTGCAGGCACTGTTCGACGAAGGCGTGGCACTGGTCGCGACCGCCAATTTGCCGCCCGACGAGCTGTACCGCGACGGGCTGAAACGCGAAAACTTTCTGCCCGCGATCCGCGCCATCAAAGCGCATTGCGAGGTCGTCGCCATCAACGGTACGCGCGATTACCGAGCGGACCGCATCGATTCTGACGGTGTATGGCAGGTCGTGACAAACGACGCGGACTCGGATCGAATGGGCACACTGTTTGCACAGCTCGGCGATGACAAGGCTCGTCCCACCACCATGACGCTCGGCGGACGGCGCATCGATGCCCGTGGCGCGAGTGAGGACACCGTGTTCTTCGATTTTGCACCGTTGTGCGCGGAAGCCCGCAGCGCCAACGACTACATCGAACTGGCCGAGCGTTACCGCACAGTGCTGGTTAACGGCGTACCCATACTCGACGACGAAGGGCTGGAAGCGGCGCGCCGTTTTATCGCGCTGATCGACATCCTCTATGAACGCCATACGCTGCTGATCGCAAGCGCTGCCGCGGAGCCGGAAAAGCTCTACACCGGCAAGCAATTTCGCTACGAATTCAAACGCACCGTCAGCCGCCTGGAAGAAATGCGCTCCACCGACTGGCTCAGCGGTACGCATCTGGCGCATACCCCAGCCCTCACGCCATTGTGATCGCAGATGGTGCCACTCTTATAAAAAGGCTGAACCGTCAAGAGTGTTAATTCACGGGGTGAAATTGAGGCCTACCTTGACGGCGACACGGCCGGTAGTGCCATAGCCGCGCGAGACGAACAGCGGCCCCACTTCGGGTTCCACAAAACCCTGCAGATGCGGATTGAACATCATGCTAAAGTTGGCCAGGAAGTGAGGATAGGCAAAGGTGTTGCTGTCGTGAGTGAACTGGTTGTCGCTGTTGAGAAAACCGATGCTTAGTCCGCCGCCCAGACGCATTTTCCCCTGGTCTCCGAAACGCACGGTATCGAACAGGGCATCACCGCTC
>JBOHZI010000117.1:0-6827 GCA_050738295.1 Gammaproteobacteria bacterium | reverse complement strand
CAAACGCGCGATGCCGCGCTTGCGTCCACCGTACGTTGCTCAAAACGGGTTGTTCGGGTTGGCGACGCTCGAACACAATATCGAAACCATGCACTGGGTGCGTGACATTCTGGAAAAGGGCGGTGCGTGGTTTGCGTCGCAGGGGCGTCACGATCGCAAGGGGATGCGTACGTTTTCGGTTAGCGGGCGGGTCAAAAAACCCGGCGTATACATGGCGCCGGCCGGCATTACACTACGCGAATTGATCGACGAGCACTGTGGCGGAATGCAGGACGGCCACGAGTTGTACGGCTATTTCCCGGGCGGTGCGTCGGGCGGCCTGCTGCCAGCCTCGAAGGCGGACGTACCGCTGGACTTTGACACGCTCCAACCTTACGGGTGCTTCATCGGGTCGGCCGCGATTATCGTGTTTTCACAACACGACAAGGCGCGTGACCTGGCCCGCAATGCCATGCGCTTCTTCTCGCATGAATCTTGCGGCAAATGTACTCCCTGCCGCGTCGGCACGGCCAAAGCGACCGAGCTGATGGGCGCCGAGCACTGGGATAAGGCACTAATGGAGGATTTGTCGCGGGTAATGGTGGACGGGTCGATTTGCGGCCTGGGTCAGGCGGCCCCGAATGCGATGGACTGCGTGATCAAATATTTTCCGAAGGAGGTAGCGTGATGGCGGCCCAACCACAAGACGTACAAAGAACCGAGACTGTCCGCTTCACGCTCGACGGACAACAGATTGGCGCGTACAACGATGAGACCATCTGGGAAGCGGCACGCCGGCACGGCGTCGTGATCCCGCACCTGTGTTACAAGCCCGATCAAACGGGGCTGCGTCCGGACGGCAACTGTCGCGTGTGCATGTGTGAAATCGAAGATGAACGCCAGCTGCAACCCTCGTGTTGGCGTAAGCCAACCGAAGGCATGAAGGTGAGCAGCCGCAACGAGCGTGCCGTACATGCACAGAAAATGGTGCTGGAGCTGTTGGAAGCCGACATGCCGGATGAGTCCTATGTCGCGGATTCGCGCCTGGATTATTGGGCGCGGCGGCTTGAGGTGGGCGAGTCGCGGTTCAGCCGGCGCGAGGAGCCGAAGCCGGATCTTTCGCACGCGGCGATTGCAGTGAATCTGGCTGCGTGCATCCAGTGCACGTTGTGCATACGTGCGTGCCGCGAAGTGCAGGGCAACGACGTGATCGGCTATGCGCAGCGTGGTGGTGACGCCCATATCATGTTCGACATTGACGACCCCATGGGCGAGAGCACCTGCGTCGGCTGTGGCGAATGCGTGGCTGCGTGCCCGACCGGGGCATTGTCGAATGCGGGTATCGACCCGCACCAGCAATTCGCCTGGCAGGGACAGGAATCGGAGGTGAAGGTATGAAACAGGTAACAACGGTGTGCCCATACTGCGGTGTCGGTTGCCGGGTCAATCTGAACATCCTGGACAACGACATCGATGTGGTCAACGGTGCCAACGGCCCCACCAATGAAGGCCGTTTGTGCGTCAAGGGACGCTACGGCTTCGACTACTACAGACACCCGAATCGGCTCACCAAGCCGCTGATCCGGCGTAAGGATGCGCCGCCCAAGTCGGCAGATCTGGTGCTGGATCCGGCCAATCCCCTGGAAGCGTTCCGCGAAGCGAGTTGGGACGAGGCACTGGACTTCGCCGGAGGCGGTCTCAAGCGCATCCGCGACCAATATGGCCCGAAGTCACTGGTTGCCCTGGGATGTGCGAAAGGCAGCAATGAGGAAGCGTATCTGGTGCAGAAACTGGTGCGTACGGGCTTCGGCAGCAACAACATCGACCACTGCACGCGGTTGTGTCACGCGGGGTCGGTGGTGGCACTGGGGCACTGCATCGGCAGCGGGGCGGTGACGCTTCCCGTACGCGATGTGATGTACGCAGACTGCGTCTTTCTCATCGGATCCAACCCGGCTACTAACCATCCGGTCGCGGCGACCTGGATCAAAAATGCAGTCGATCAGAACGGCATGAAGCTGATCATCGCCGATCCGCGCATACAATTCCTTTCACGGCGCGCCTTCATGCATCTGCAGTTCAAGCCCGACGCCGATATAGCCCTCCTGAACGCGATGATCTACACCATCATCGATGAGGGCCTGACCAACGAGGAGTTCATTCGCAATTCCACGGAAGGCTTCGAGGATCTCAAGCACCATATCCAGGCCTACAGCCCGGAGGCCATGGCACCGATCTGCGGCATTTCCGCAGAAGACCTCAAGAAGGCGGCTCGTACTTACGCAAAGTCGAGGGCGTCGATGATCGTCTGGGGCATGGGTTCATCCCAGAGCCAGCACGGATCCGACAATGTCCGCTGCATCATTGCGCTGGCGATGTTGACGGGCCAGGTCGGGCGTCGTGGCGCGGGCCTACACCCGATTCGCGGGCAGAACAACGTCCAGGGTGCCTCCGACATGGGCTTGATGCCTGGCAACTTTCCGGATTACAAAAGCGTGGCGGACCCCGAGCAGCGTGGCCGGTTCGAGAAGCTTTGGGATTGCAAACTGGATCCGGTGAAAGGGTTGACCTCGATGGAGATGATAGACGAGATCCTTGCCGACCACGTCCAGGGCATGTACATCATGGGCGAAAACCCCGCCATGTCGGACGCGAACGCGTACCACGCGCGCATGGGGCTTGCCCACCTGGAGCACTTGGTGGTGCAGGACATATTTCTGACCGAGGCCGCTTACAACGCCGATGTCGTGCTGCCGTCCAGCACCTATTTCGAGAAGGCCGGTACGTTTACCAATACGGATCGTTGGGTGCAAATGGGGCGCCAGGCCCTGGAGCTGCCGGGGGAAGCGCAGCAGGATCTGTGGATCATCCAGCAACTTGCCCGCCGCATGGGGCTGGACTGGAATTACGCCGGACCCGCCGATGTGTTTGCGGAGATTCGCAAGGCGTCGGCCAATATGGCGGGAATCACCTGGGAACGGTTGGAGCGTGAAAATTCGGTCGTCTGGCCCTGCCGGCATGAAGGCGATCCTGGTGAGGCGGTAATGTTCACGGATGGCAAGTTCAATCGGCCGAACGGAAGGGCGCTCTTTGTGCCCTGCGAGATCGTCGAGCCGGATGAACGCCCGGATGCTGAATATCCGTTTGTGCTTCTGACAGGTCGTCAACTGGAGCACTGGCACACCGGCACCATGACCCGGCGCTCAAAGGTGCTCAATGCCATCGAGCCGGATCCCGTATGCTACCTGTGTCCTCACGACATGCAGGAAATGGGGATTACACCGGGGGATCCCGTCACGCTGGAAACTCGCCGCAACACGGTCGTAGCCTACTCACGTGCCGATTCGAAGGTCGCCAAGGGTAACGTGTTCATGCCGTTTTGCTATTACGAGGCGGCGGCGAATCTCCTGACAAACCCGACGCTGGATCCGGAAGCAAAAATCCCGAGCCTCAAGTACTGCGGTGTCCGTGTGAAGGCTGGCGGAACTCCGGCATCAAAGACGGGGTGGTTCGATACGCAGGCAGCGCAGAGTGAAGCTGTGGCGTAAACGGCACGGGAAATCAATCGACCACATGTGCGAGCGGTGCCGTGAGGCACCGGGATGGAGGTCAACTACGTCCACTGTCGAGCTACGGCGGCGGACAAGCGGCGAAGGTAGCGGCAGAGGTCGAGTAGAAGCATACGACCGCTGACCGATACCGAACAAGTCGGCACCCAACGACGTGGGTTTTATCCGTGTTTTAGTGCCACGGGTGCTGCGGTACACTGCGTAGAGTACCGTGGCCTTTCCAAAAATAATCTGGAGCCATTATGAACACTTTGCTCACTCGCGTCGCAATGGGAGTCGCACTGGCCGGTTGCCTCGCCGGAATCTGTGTAGCAAGCGCCACCGGCGCACCTGCCACCTTGCATGTCTACACTTCCGGCAGCTTCGCTGGCCCGCTACATGAAATCGCCTCGCGCTACACCCTCGAGACGGGACAGGCGGTGGACATCGTCACCGGGCCGGCTGGCCTTTTGCGCCAGCGCATCGAAAAAGGCGCCGATGCGGATGTGTATATCTCAGCCAATCTCGCCAACCCGCAGCGCATGGCGCGAAAGCATCTGGGCTCACCCGCAGTCATCATCGCGCGCAACACCCTTTGCGTCACAGCCAGGTCGCAGTTGCATCTGACCGCCGGCAATCTGGTGGATACTTTGCTCAAGCCGTCGGTAAAGATCGGCACCTCGACTCCAGGGTCTGACCCTAGCGGCGGCTATGCATGGGCCTGGTTCGCCCGATTAGACGCTACCCATCCCGGTGCCGGGAAGCTTCTGCGTGACAAGGCACAAAAGCTTGTAGGCGGTGCGGTGGAGCCCAAAATTCCAGGGCACGCCAATGCGGTGACCTATTTCCTGCAGCAGGGCCGGGTGGATGCATTCATCGGTTATTGCAGTTCACATCGACCTGATGCCAGCCCGCCGCCGGGACTGGTGAAGATCGCCATTCCTGCGACGCAGTCGGTTCCCGTCAATTATGCCATGACCGTGTTGCAGCATCCGGGTAAGCCGGCACACGAGATCGACGCTTACCGATTCGCCAACTTCCTGATGACGCCGGATTCCCAAGGGCGGTTACGTCGCTACGGGTTTATACCTGTGGCCGCCACAGACGATATTAATTCTTCCATACGCACCGGAAAAGCTCGTCAATAGCGACTGGTGACATTATGCAGTTCCCCCGGATCTGCCGGGGATAACCTACCCAGGTTCCTGAATTCACCTTGAGGAAGGAGCATTGACGATGACGAAGATATGGCCACCGTTCTGCATGGTGATCGCGTTGGTGGGCGTGTCGTGGGGGGTGCATGCAGCACAGGGGCATGACAACGATGGCAAACCAGTGACCCATGCCGCGCCCCAAGAGACCCATGCCAAGCTTCAGGTGACGACCCTCAGCAGGATAATAGTGAACGCCGAACGGGCAGGCTATGCGACGGGCGCGTCGTACGATACCAAGAAGGCCAACCTTGGCCCGCTGGGCGCCCGCGCGATCAAGAACATGCCTTACTCGCTGACCGTTGTGCCGGAAGCGCTGATCGTCAACCAGCAGGCCAGGACGGTCAACGCCGTGCTGCGCAACCTGCCTTCGGTACAAATACGCGACCAGCAGGGCCTGGAAGTCTCGCGGCCGCAGTCGCGCGGCTTCCACAGCTCCATCGTGGAGAACACCCGGCTCGATGGCCTTAACATCATCGGCACCACGGCGATCCCGGCCGAGAATCTTAGTGGCATCCAGGTGCTGAACGGCCTGGCCGGATCGCTGTACGGACCGGAGCCGCCGGCCGGTGTGTTCAACTACGTGCTGAAACAACCGACCCAGACGCCGCTGCTGCGCTTGGTCGAGAGTTTCGATTCCCAGTCCATCTTCACCGAACAGGTGGATGCCGGTGGCCCCCTGGGTGCCGATCACCGGTTCGGCTATCGGCTCAATTTCGTACACGGCGAGGGCGAGAGCTACGTCGACGGCAGCAGCAGCAACCGCACCCTGCTCAGTGGCGCGTTCGACTACTACATCAGTCCCAGTACGGTGGTTCAGGTGGACGGCAGCCACTATCGCACCCAGAGCTACGGCCTGCCCGGCAGCATCGTCTACTTCAACGGCGCCAATACGATATTGCCGGAGGCGGTGGATACGACCATGAAGGGCCAGCTGGGGCAGCCAGGTGCCGGCACCGACCTGATGACCAATACCGGCCTGATCAAGGTCAAACACGATTTCGGCAACGGTTGGAACTTCGAGATCGGGGGTCTCTACCAGAACGCGATACGCAACCTGTTCGGCATCAGCAACATCTTCGTCGACAACCACGGCGACTACAATGTCACCAAAAACTTCAACGCGATACCGCACTACACCATCGCCAGCAACCTGGCGCAGCTGAACGGCCACTTCGACACCTTCGGCATGACCAACGATTTCTCGCTGGGCACCAACGGCTTCAACAACGGGCGATACAAGTATCACAACTCGATCGTCACGCCGCTGGGCAGTGCCAACATCGACCACCCGATGGTTTTCCCGGCACCGCCGGTGCCTTACAACGGCGGTCAGTACCTGGTGGGCAAGTTGATCGAACAGTCGGTAATCGTCGGCGATACGCTCCACTTCGACGATCAATGGGCGGCCCAGGGCGTACTGAGTACGTCCTACCTCAAGTCCACGAGCTACAGCGCGACCGGCGAGATCGAAAGCACCAATACGCTCAACCACGCGGTGAGCCCGACCATCAGCCTGATCTATACGCCGATTCGGGCGCTGACCACCTACGCCACTTTTGCGAAGAGCGTGGAACCGGGCGATTCCGCTCCCACCGGTACGGTCAACGCCAATGAATTTCTGTCGCCTTACCACGACGAAGAGTACGAGATCGGCGCCAAGTACGCAGTATCCCAAGGTCTACTGGTCACCTTGGACGCTTTCCGGATGACCCGGCCAATGGCCGAAACGAACGCGGCCACCAACGTCTTCGCGGTGGTCGGCACGCAGCGCAACATGGGCGTTGAGCTCTTCGCGCAGGGCGACATCACGTCCCAGGTGAGCATTCTGGGCGGCGTCACCTATATCGATGCGAAGCTGGTGAACACGGGCGTCGCCGCCACCGACGACAAGATGGTGGTCGGCGTTCCGAGTGTCAAAAGTGACATATCGATCGACTATCACCCCGATTTCGCACCAGGATTCGCGCTGACTGGAACGCTGCATGGAGAAAGTAGGCGTGCGGCGACCAACACCAACAACACCGTCGCGCCTGCCTATGCGTCGATGGATATCGGCGTACGATATTCCACCCGGCTGGGGTCGCAT
>JBOHZI010000116.1:0-6839 GCA_050738295.1 Gammaproteobacteria bacterium | reverse complement strand
CCGTACTCCTGGCGGTGTCCGATCGGCTCACAAAAACTCGTACCGCCGGCATGGCGCACTGTAAGCAGAGTAATCTCGTAGTCGAAGTCCACGAGCCCCTCGACGATGACTCGACCCTGACCCGAGCGCCCGCCTTCCTGGGCATAACGCCACGCAGCATCTGCTTCGTTTTCGGCATGCACAACACTCTGGCCCTTTCCCGACGAGCTCATCACCGGCTTGACGACACAAGGCAGGCCGACTTCACCGATCGCGACACGATACTCGGCCTCATTGCCCGCGAAACGGAACGGCGAGACTTTGAGCTTCAGCTCCTCGGCTGCCAGACGGCGAATGCCTTCGCGATCCATGGTGAGACGTGCGGCGCGTGCGGTGGGTATAACCGTATATCCCTCGGCTTCCAGCTTGAGCAGTTCCGTGGTGGCAATCGCCTCGATTTCCGGCACGATGTAGTGCGGCTTTTCTTCTTCCACGACACGGCGCACGGCATCCCCGTCAAGCATGTCGATTACATGACTGCGATGCGCCACCTGCATGGCAGGCGCGTTGGCATAGCGATCCACGGCGATGACTTCGACGCCGAAGCGTTGCGCCTCAATCGCCACTTCCTTGCCAACCTCGCCCGCGCCCAGTAACAACAGCCGCGTAGCGGTCTGCGTCAATGGAGTGCCGATCGTGGTCATGGGCATGCGTCCTGTGCGGATGCGGGCATTTTAGCGCTTACTAACCGACACTGACCTGCTGAGAGTGCCCTTACTTGTGTTCGGGTTGGCGAAAAAGAGGCCCCTTGCGGGGCCTCCATATTGCTGAGCAGTCAGCATCAATGCTTGTAGTTGGCTTCGATGAACTTCGCCGCTGCATCGTGCAGACCCTTGTGTGCTTTCGGGTTCAGGTACACCATGTGGCCCGATGCGAAGAAGTGATAGCTGATATTCTTCTGCAGACTGGCCGGGATCGGAAGCTGGTGCATCTCATACTCGGCAGAATAAAACGCGGTGCCGAGATCGAAATACCCACCTGTCAACAGAATTTTAAGATTGGGGTTGTACTTCATGGCCGAGGCCAGATCGGGCATCACGTTCGGCGTGAACGGCAACTGAAACGGCGCACCGGGCTGCTTGTGCTTGAAGTCCCAGTACATGAATACGCTGATCTGCGGCTTGTAGGTCATGTCCTGTCCAAACTTCAGCGTGTTGCGCACGTAATCGTTGAACATGGCTACGGTCGGTGCGTCGATCGCCGAATCCAGTGGATCGTAGCTCGCGCTTTCGCCCATCGGATCCATTGCCGGCCCGCTGTAGCGCGAGTCCAGCCGCCCCGTCAGATCGTCGCCATCAGCAAGCAGCTCGTGCGCGAACTGACCGCCGGTCACCTTGAGATCGGCCTTCAGAATATAGGCCGTCGGCAGGCCGGTGTACTGATGCATCTGCTCAGCCACCTTCTGTTTCGTCGCGGCATCGAGATTGGACCCCGCGCGCAGCGCATCAAGGTAAGGGCCCGTTGCGAACTGCTCGACCTGCTTGAGGAACGGTTTCAGCTCCTTGGGCTGGTTCGGAATCTTGTGGTGATACCAGGCCGTCGCCGCATAACTTGGCAGCCCCAGCGCATAAGGCAGGTTGATACCAGGATTGATTTCCGGGAAATCAAGGTTGATGTCGTAATCCAGGATGGCGGATTGCAGAATCACACCGTTCAAACCAACATCATCGTCGGTTTCCAGGATGTTGGCGAGCACCGCCGAACGCGTCGTGCCGTAGCTTTCGCCATACAGGAATTTGGGCGAATTCCAGCGGTTGTTCTTGGTCAGATACTGCGTAATGAACTGGGCGAAGGCATGGGCGTCCTCATCGATGCCATACACGTCCTTGGGCGTGCCTTCGCCGCCCTGCGCCTTGCCGAGTACACGGCCGAAACCCGTGCCAGGGGCATCGATGAAGACCATATCGGTCGCATCGAGCAGACTGTAATCGTTGTTCACCATCTTGTACGGCGCCGGCGGCGTCAGCGTACCGCTACCCACCTTCACGAGCTGTGGCCCGAAGGCCAGCATGTGCAGCCACACCGTGGACGAACCCGGGCCGCCGTTGTAGAAAAACGTGATTGGGCGATTCTTGTTGCTGTCCCCACTCTTGATATAAGCGAAATACGACATGCTGGCAATCGGCTTGCCCTGTTTGTTTTTCAGCACGAGCGTACCGGCCTTGGCCGTATAACTAATGCTGTGCCCTTCGACTGTCACCGAACCATGGGTGACCGATTGCTGAGGCTGGGTGGCGGACGCACTCTGCGCCGAATGCGCGGCGGGACTTTTGCTTGCGGCGAGGGCCGGCACAGCCGCCGCAACGAGTGCGGTCGCGGCCAAATAAGTAGCTAACTTCTTCACTTTCTTTCTCCCGATAATGCCGGAATCGCTGTCGCGGTTCCGCTGCGAACAAGCCCGGCTGCGCTCGTAGACGCTCGACCGGGATGACCGGGAACCTCAGCAGAGCCGGGGATTCTCGGGGCGCCGAGGTTTCTGGGATAGTCAGAATGCTCGACATCGTGTTTTACTGTACTAAAACACAACAATCCCTGTCAAGCCATATCGCCATCCATAAAAAAGGGGCCCCGAAGGGCCCCTTTGCCAGCGCAGACGCCGACAATCAATGCTTGTAATTGGCCTCGATGAACTGCGCCGCTGCATCATGCAGTTTCTTGTGCGAGACGGGGTTGGTGTACACCATATGCCCCGAATCGAAGAAATCGTAGCTGATGTTCTTTTGCAGTTTCGGCGGGATCGGCAACTGATGCATTTCGAATTCGGCCGCATAGAAGGGCGTGCCGAGGTCGAAGTAACCACCCGTGAGCAGGATCTTCATGTTCGGATTCATCTTCATCGCTTCGGCCAGATCGTTCATCACGTTCGGCGTCATGCCCGACTGTCCGTTGTGCTTCCAGCTCCAGTGCATGGAGCCGTAGATTTCCGGACGATAGATCATGTCCTGACCGAAGTTCAGCGTGTTGCGCACATAATCGTTGAACTCGGACACGGTGGGCGCGTCGATCGCGGAATCGAGCGGATCGTAGTAGGCACGCTGGCTCAGCGGATCCATGGCCGGGCCGCTATAGCGCGAATCCAACCGCCCCGTGACGTCGTCGCTGTCGCCGAGCAGCTCGTGTGCAAACTCGCCGCCGCTCACCTTGAGGTTGGCCTTGAGAATATAGGCCGTGGGCAGACCAGTGTAATCATGCATCTGCTCGGCCACCTTCTGCTTGGTGGCGGCATCGATCTGATCACCCTGATTCAGCGCCGACAGATACGGACCCATCGCGAACTGCTCGACCTGCTTGAGCAGGCTGTTGAGATCCTTGGACTGATTCGGCAGCTTGTGGTGATACCAGGCCGTGGCGGTATAGCTCGGTAAGCCCGTTGCGTAGGAAATGTTCACACCGGGGTTGCCTTGCGGACCATCCACGCTGAGATCGAAATTGAGGATCGAGGATTGCAGAATGATGCCGTTCAGATAAACATCCTTCTGTTCCAGGTCGCCGGCCAGCACCGCCGAACGCGTAGTGCCATAGCTTTCGCCATACAAAAACTTGGGCGAGCTCCAGCGGCTGTTCTTGGTCAGGTACTGGGTAATGAAACGCGTGAACGCCTTGGCGTCGGGTTCGAGACCATACACCTGCTTGGGTGTACCTACGCCGCCCTGATCCTTGCCGATCACGCGACCGAAGCCGGTACCGGGGGCATCAATGAACACCATATCGGTGGCATCGAGCAGACTGTAATCGTTGTTGACCAGCTTGTAAGGCGCCGGTGGCGTCAGCGTGCCGCTGCCCACTTTGACCAACTGCGGCCCATAGGCCAGCATGTGCAGCCACACCGTGGACGAACCCGGTCCGCCGTTGTAGAAAAACGTGATCGGGCGATTCTTGTTGCTGTCCCCGCTCTTGATATAAGCGAAATACGACATGCTGACATACGGCTTGTTGTCGTTGTTTTTCAGCACCAACGTACCGGCAACCGCCTTGTACTGTATACGGTTACCCTCGACACTAACTGCGCCGTGGGTCACGGATTGTTGGGACATCGGCGCCTGCGTCTTGGCGCCGGACGAATCGCTCATGCTGTGGTTGGGGCTGCCGCTCGCGGCCAGCGCGGGCACCGCAACCAAAGCCAGAATGGCGGCCGCAGTTCTGAAAGGTAACTTCTTCACGTACTATCTCCTTGATTTCATCTGCCACGGTCCACATGCGCCACGGCAACAAGCGCCGTCCACGAATCCAAGGGCGGCTGGGGTTGAGTTCAGCTGGTTTCCGGCGGGGATGCCGGCCAGTCGAGTTTCGTACCGTAATACAACGCGGGAGCGCGCACAAGCACCCCCTGCGGAAATTTCGACCGAAAACCGGCCGCAAGCGCCCATCATTACCCCGATTAACTTATGCTAAGGAGCATGAAAACTCATAGGAAACGGGCATGAACGAAGCGGCAACACACACTGCGCAAACGTTCGACGGTGGCTGCACCTGTGGCGCGGTGCGCTACCGCATGACCAGCCCGCCGATGTTCGTGCATTGCTGCCATTGCCGCTGGTGCCAGCGCGAAACCGGCACCGCCTTTGCGCTGAACGCAATGATCGAAGCCGATCGCGTCACCTTGCTCCAGGGCACACCCGACATCGCGAACACGCCGTCGTTGAGCGGCAAGGGACAGAAGATCGCGCGCTGCCCGACGTGTCGCATTGCACTATGGAGCAATTACGCCGGGGCAGGCGACGCCCTGCGCTTCATCCGCGTCGGCACACTCGACGAACCGGACCGGGTGCCGCCGGACATCCACATCTTCACCGCCTCCAAGCAGCCCTGGGTCGTGCTGCCTCCCGACACGCCGGCGGTCGAAGAGTTCTACGACCGCCGGCAATATTGGCCCAGTGAAAGCCTGGAACGTCGCCGGGCATTACTCGGCTAGCAGACCGCGTTAGTGCGTGTTCTCCGTAGACTGAATGAAGGCGGCCACGTTGTCGTGCAGCTTCTTCAACGACGGGACATGCACATACACCATGTGCCCGGACTCGTAGTAGTGATACGTGATGTTCTTGGTGAGAGTTTGCGGAATCGGCAGGTGCTCCATCTCGTACACCGCCGAGTAAAACGGCGTGGCTAGATCGAAGTAGCCCGCATTCAGCATCACCTTGAGGTCGGGATTGTATTTCATGGCGGCGGCCAGATCCGGCATCACGTTGGTCGCCTGGTCCAGTTCACCGTGCGAGCCTGGCGGCGCATGCAAATAATCCCAGTGGGCCAGCACGCTACCGTAATACTCGGGCCGGTACAGAAGATCGGGCTTGAAGTCCAGTGTGTGGCGCACGTAACCGTTGAACAGCGCAACGTAGGCCGAACTGATCGCCGCGGCCTGCGGATCGTAGTGCGCCTCCTGACTCAGCGGATCCATCGTCGGGCCGACAAAACGAGTATCGAGCCGCCCGGTGGTGTTGTCCGAATCGGATAGCAGCGTCTTGGTAAATTCGCCACCGTTCACCCGCAGATTCGCCTTCACCCAGTAGGCCGCCGGAAGGCCCGTATACTTATGCAACTGCTCGGCGATCTGCTGCTTGTCCGTGGCGGACAAGGCATTGCCCGCATTGAGCGCATCCGCATAGCCGTGCATCGCAAAGTGCTCGACCTGCGTAAGAAAGCCCTGCAGATCCTTAGGCTGATTCGGCACCTTGTGGTGATACCACGCAGTCGCGGCATAGGTCGGCAACGCCAGCTCGTAGGTGAGCGGCATGCCCGGATTGAATTGGGGGCTGTCGTCGTTGCCCAGGTCATAGCTCAGGATGGCCGAGAGCAGCACTACACCATTCAGATCCACATCATCCTCGGTTTCGAGGTAACGGGACAGCACGGCCGAGCGAGTCGTGCCGTAACTTTCGCCGAACAGATACTTGGGCGAGTTCCAGCGGTTGTTCTGCACCAGGAAGCGAGTAATGAACTGCGCGAAGGCATGTCCGTCACCGTCCACACTGTAGAAGTGCTTGGCTTTGGCCGCACCGCCTTTGGCCTTGGTGATAAGGCGGCTGAAGCCGGTACTCGGCGCATCGATGAACACCAGATCGGTCGCATCGAGCAGACTGTAGTCGTTGTTCACCAGTTTATATGGCGCAGGCGGCGTATGCGTGTGATCGGCAGTGCCCACGCGTACGGGGCCGAACGCGCCCATGTGCAGCCACATGCTGGAGGAACCCGGGCCGCCGTTGTAGAGAAAGGTGATCGGGCGATCCGCTGGATTCTTTACGCCACGCTTCATGTAGGCCACGTAGAACATACTCACCGTCGGCTTCCCGGCCTGATTCTTGAGGATGATGGTGCCTGCCTTCGCATCGTAGCTGATGCGGTGACCTTCCACCGTCACCGTACCGTGCGTGGTGGACTCCATCGGCTTACTCAGGCTGGACGCGGCCGGCGCGGAATGCTTGTGTCCGGCAGCAAAGGCCGGCAGGGCGGGCAACGTCAGGGCAAGCGCCGCCACGGTTGTGACAATACCTTTCATCTTCCAATCTCCTTGCAACTTGGCTGGAACCGCACCAGTCCGGGTGCGGCAAATCGTTTATCGGCCATTGATAAACGGGCGGCTGGGGGAGCGGGATCCGCCGGACCCACGGGGCTGCCGCCGATGGTCGAGATTCGTACCATAATACGACTTACGAACTGCCACAAGCGCCTCCCGCATATTCCGGTCCGGTTTTTGCTATGCTTCCGGGATTCTGAAACCGGTCGCCGCCATGAAACGCATCCTGCCTGTCCTGCTCGCCTTGTGCGTGTTTGCTTCGGTCAATGCGCACGCAACCGGCACGCAA
>JBOHZI010000115.1:0-6905 GCA_050738295.1 Gammaproteobacteria bacterium | reverse complement strand
GTATCGAACAGGGCATCACCGCTCAGGTCGACACCGAAGGCCTGATAAAAGGCCGGGATGCCGACGCCGAAACGCAGGTACGACCCGGAGCCGAACGTGCCGGTCAGCGTGTACTGGGCGCCGATTGCATCCGGCCAGCCCGTATATACGCCGAAATAACCGGTCCCTGTCTGAGTGCGGGGCGACTGCATGTTCGCGGCATGCGCAAGAGGCATACCTAAACCCAGAGCAACCATCGCCGCGGCAGCAATAACAATTTTTTTCATGAATGTCCTCTCTTGACGCAAATTAACATGCTGTTACGCATGACATTTAGTCTCTGTAAAGTGGAAATAGTTCGACAGAAATTTTCCCATGGTGCACGATCGTCCGAAGCATCTGTACCGAAAGCGCGATAATAAGCGTGTGGATACCAACGCAGAAAAACCCTCCGCGCACACCGAACACAGCGCTTCCAGCGTCACCTGGCGCGTGGGCGCGATGGCCTTTTTCGGCGGCATCGGCGGCGGCGTGGTGTTCCCGATTCTGCCCGTACTCGGCGAACGCATGGGCCTCTCGGCTCTGGTGATCGGCATCATCCTGGGCGCCAACCGCATGGTGCGCATGGTCGTCAACCCGATTACCGGTTCGTTGACCGACCGTTTCGGCGGACGCGAAGTGATCGCCGCCGGGCTGTTCATCGAGGGCCTCGGTTCGCTCGGCTACATTATGGCGCTGCATCTGCCCCATCCCGCGTTGTGGTTTCTGATAGGGCGCATCATCTGGGGCGTGGGCTCCTCCCTGCTTTTTGTCGGGGCTATTGCAGCGGTGCTGGCCCTGAGTGGCAGCCGTGGGCGCGGACGCATGGTGGCGCGCACGCGCAGCGCCATCAGTTTGGGTGTTCCCGCCGGTCTCGTGCTCGGCGGATTGCTGACCGACCTGGTGAACGCCGATGCGGCTTTCATTACCGCCACCGTGCTCAGCGTCGGCGCCGGATTCGCTACCCTGGCCACGATCCCGCGCCGCAGCCGGATGCCGGCCAGGGCAATCCCGCCCCCGACGCCCGGAATAAGCTCGTTCCGGCACTGGCTTGCGATCCTCAGCGAACGTCGACTGATCGGCATCTGGTTCTATACGGCGCTGGTGTTTTTCTGCTACGGCGGCGTACTGCTCGCCACGCTGGTGGTGCTGATCGGGCAGCGTCACATGCTGGTGCCCGGCCTTGCCGCCGAAGGCAGCGCCGGGCTGCTGATGTGCGCCATGGTGCTGAGTTACGCCGGGGCTTCGCTCCTGATCGGGCGTCGTATCGACGACCTGGGATGGCGCACGACCACCTTGTTGCCTGCCATTGCAACCCTGATCGCGGGCTTCATCCTGTGTGCCTTCGCTGCCAACCTAGGCTGGTTGATACTGGCCCTGGTGCTGATCGGCGCGGGTGCCGGCAGCGTGACCGTTCCGCTGCTCACGCTGCTCGGCGATCTGGTCTCCTTCGAACGCCGCGGCCGCGCCACCGGCTTGTATCAGGTTTCCGCCGACACCGGCTCCGCCGCGGGTGCCATCCTGGGTCTGGTGCTCGGTGCCCGGTACGGTTTCACGGCAACCTATCTGAGCCTGGCCGGTATCTTCATACTTTCGCTGCCGATGGCGTGGGTATTGATTCGCGCCGAGCGCCGACACAAGCGCTGAACCGTGTAGCATGAAGGCTTGAAGTTTGCGGAGACCGGAATGCACGGGCAGGACGAAATCGAACGGCTCAGCCACAGCGCCCCGATAGTGATCTTTCACAGCGCGCTCACCGACCTCGGCGGGCTGGATCACTGGCTGGATCGGCGCGGCAAGCGCTGGCACTCCGTCGAACTGGCGATGGACGACCCGGAAAACCGCGCCCGCTTCGCCGCACTCAAACACTTTAGCGGCCACGCCACGCTACCCCAGGTTTTCATGGATGGGCGCTTTGTCGGCGGCATCCGCGCCGCGCGTGAAGCACTCGACGAACGTCGCGAATTTGACGGCCCCAGCCCCACGCTGTCGCTGGCCGCCATGCTCACCGTCTATGCCAGCCTGCTACCTTTCATCGGACTGGCTGCCTGGCTCTGGCTGCACCCCGTCACCGGCGCTGCGGCCAGAGTGCTCGCCATCTACGCCGGCGTTGTACTAGCTACCATCGGCGCCGTCCACTTCGGTTGGGCGCTCGGCGAACATGCCGATCACCGGCGTTACGGGTGGAGCATTGCGCCCGCCATAGTGGGCTGGATTCTCGCTTCCCTGCCGCCGGGTATCGGCTTGCCCCTGCTTGCTGTCGCGCTGCTCGGCACCTGGCATGCCGAGCAGCGCTGGTTCGCGGACTCTTTCCCGCGCTGGTATCGCCTGCTGCGCACCCAGCTATCGTGGCTGGCCGCCGTCTGCCTCGTCGCTGCCTGGATCGCCGTGCTGGTTCATTAAGTCGGCGGCGAACATCCAGCTTAAGCCAGGTCCAGTAGAATGAAAGTGATCAGTTCGTAACCTGTGAGGGAGATAGCAATGAACGAATTTTCGACGGGAAGCCCGGACGAAACGCAACATCAAGGCGGCAAAGTCGGCTTTCTGGTGACCGTGACTTCGTATGTGGGCGTGCTTCCCTTCATCGGGCTCGCCGCCTGGATCTGGTTGCACAACCCGGCAGGCGCCGCAAGTCACGTGCTTGCCACCTACGCGGCGCTCATGTTCGTCTATACCGGCGCCGTACAGTGGGGTTGGGCGATTGCCGGCCAGCCCACGATACGCGTATATTTCTGGTCCATGCTGGCGCTGGTAGTGGGCTGGATTCTTGCCTCGCTACCGTGGTTCAGCATCTCGTTGCCGCTGCTGACCGTCGCGACGGTGGGCTTCTGGTATGCGGAGCGA
This sequence comes from Gammaproteobacteria bacterium, assembly GCA_050738295.1. Lineage (GTDB taxonomy): Bacteria > Pseudomonadota > Gammaproteobacteria > JAKDMP01 > JAKDMP01 > JBAUSV01. The sequence continues at coordinate 4,043 of JBOHZI010000115.1, read as the reverse complement.
CGCTGGTTCGCGGAGCAGTTCCCGGGCTGGTATCGCGCGGTCAGGGCGCAGACGGCGATCCTTGCCGCGCTCGCGCTGTTCGCTGCCTGGATCGCCGTGCTCATTCACTAAAACGACGACGAGATTTCCATAACGCGCGACTAATCAGTTGGCTTTGGGGCATCCGCCTCCGAACCAAGCCGACGCAGTACCAGCGTGGCCAGGTGTGCGTCCTTGCCCTGACCGATGGTTAATTCGATCTTGCTGCCGGGCTTCCCGTAGCTCAGCATCTGACGGAAACCGCTCAGGCTAAAGGTCGAAACCGACTTGCCGTTCAGAGCCATGATGACATCTCCCACCTTGATACCGGCCCGATCGGCGGGGCCACCCGCCATCACCGACTTCACCACAAAACCACCCTGCGAGGCGTTCACCCACATGCCGGAACGATCATAGTCCATGGGTTTGCCATAGTTTCCGTTCGGTTTCAAATACAGGTGCTGATTCGCGTAGTCGAAGGTCACGGTGAAGTGCCTGAGAATCTCGCCACCGATGTTGCCGGCGACGTACTTGTCGGCACCGGCGCCTTGCGTGGCGGTGCTCAGCTCGAGTACCGGGTAGTGCACGCTCACGCTACCGATCTTCAGGACGCCGCCGCGCGCAATCCGGCCGCTGGCGCTACCGCCCACGCCCCAGCCGATAACCATTTCGGCCGATGCCTTGTAACGGGTGGTAAGATCGTGCGCCTTCACAAAGGGTGCCCACAGGGTCAGCGCTGCCCGACTACCTGTGTCGATCTCGAATTCCCCGCTCATGCCGTCTATCGAGCCCTTGACCCCCGGAATATGGCCCAGAAAATCGAACGGTACCGGCGTGCCGGCTTCAGCGGGTTTGAAATCGCGCGAACGCATGAAAGTCAGTTTTCTGCCAGCATAATCGATTTTCACCACGAAACGTTTCAGGACTTCATAGCCGACGAGACCGTCGAACTGCGTGCCTTCCACGTCGCTGAAACCCGGCAGCGGCAACACACCGAAAAGCTGATTGCGAAGGATGACCTTGCCGCCGAGCGTCAACGTATCGACTTTGCCGATCCCGGTATTCACCGACTTGTCGCCGACGCCACCGCCCTGCAAGGCTCCCTTGCTGGTTATACCCGCACTTTTGGCGGCCCCGGGCGTCAAAATGTTCGACCCGCCCGTATCGAGCATGAACTGCAGCGGGTGGCCGTTCACGCTGACCTGGATGTAGATATGGTTGTTGATAAGCTTGAAGGGGATCGTGACCCGGTTGCCGCCGCCCACCAGAGAAAAGTCGTCCAGCTTCTGACGCGGCATGGCGAAATCACTGGCGATAACCGGAACATTCACCGCCACTGTCTTGAGCTGAACATTCGTGTCGTACTGTTTCTTGCCGTTGGAATAGCGCTGATGAAACGCCACCTCGATACCCTTGACCGTGCGGTAATCACTGAAATAAGTTGTCGATTCAACCGCGCCCTGTCCCGTGGCCTCGACCGTACGCGCGATGAGATGCGTTTTCGCATCGATCCATAATTCGAATTCGCGTCCGCCGCGGGGCATGATGCCGAGCACCTGGTAAACGGTCTTGTCTTCCGTGCGCGTACCGAGCGATTCGATTTTTCCCGGCCACCGCTGCGGGAACCACCAGGCACGTGCCGTCTGATACGCCGCCGTCGCATCCGCCTGTTTTGCAGCGGGCGAGTCCGAGGGCGCCACCTCGCCGCCGGGTGACATGGTCCAACCGACTTTGCCATCGAAACCCTGTGCACCCTTCAAAGAACCCAGGTTATAGCGGCTGAGGGAACGCCCACTCACGAGATCGTCGAGTTCGGTCGCCGTACCTGAAAGTCCGCTGGTCTGAATGGCGGCTTCGAAGCGCAGCGTATGCACACCGTTCCATGCATCGCCACCGCTCGCCGCCTTGGACTGAGCGAGAATCTGCGCGGCAGTAGGTGTTGCCGCAAGAGCGACACCGGGCAACAGCAACACTAGCAGCAAAAGCAAGCGTCTCATGGAAGTTCCTCTAGAACAACAAATTTAATTTTCTTCGCGGTTGACTGCCATCTACTCGCCGCCGTCTGAATTGCACTTCCGGCGGCGGCGAGGTTTCTACATCGCGCGATTCAGGCGGCCTTTTTCAGCGCTCCCATACTTGGGATGAGTCGGCGCAGCACCAACGTGACCGTGCGTGTCTTACCGTCGCTGCTGACGGTAAGTTTCACCCGACTGCCGGGTGCACCGTCGCGCAGCATTTCGCGCAGACCGCTTACGGACAGCTTGTCGGCCGGTTTGCCATTCACCTTAGTGATGACGTCTCCTACCTTGAGGCCCGCCTTGTCCGCCGGCCCGCCGGCAAGCACGGATTTGACCTCGAAGTTGCCGTCGGTGCCGTTGAACCACATGCCGGCCCGGTCGTAATTCATGGGCATGCTGTAGTTCTTGTTCGGCTTCAGATACATGATCTGCTTCGCGTAATCGAAGGTTACGGTGAAGTGTTTCAAGATCGCACCGCCGATGTTACCGGCGATTTGCTTGTCGGCAAACGCGCCCTTGGTGGCTGTGCTGATCTCGACGACAGGGTTGTGCACGGCAACATTGCCGATCATCAACGTTCCACCGCGTGCAATCCGGCTTTTCGCGCTTCCACCAACGCCCCAGCCATCAACGGTTGGGGGCGTGGCGTCATAACGCGCAACAAGATCGTGCTTCTTCGCGAACGGCGCAAACAGGCTCAAGGCAGCGCGGCTGCCGGTATCGATCTCGAATTCTCCCGACAGACCATCTATCGAGCCCTCAACCTCCGGGATTCGACCACCGATGAAGGTGAACGGAACCGCGGTGCCGGCATCTGCAGGTTTGAAATCCTTGGGCTGAATCAAGGTCAGCGTTTGCGCCGCATAGTCGATCCGCACAACGAAGCGCCTGAACACGGCAGGGCCGGTAAGTCCGTCGAATTCGACGCCTTCCACATTGCTGTAGCCGGGCATCGCCATCACACTGAAGGACTGATCGCTGAGCGTGGCTTTGCCATCAAGCGTCAGTTGTTTGACCGTGCCAAGGCCGGTGTTGACCGATTTTTTGCCGACACCACCACCTTCCATGGCACCTTCGCTCTTGATGCCGGCATTTTTGGCGGCTTGCGGCGTCAGCAAGTTCGCGCCGCCCGTGTCCAGCATGAAGTGCAGTGGGTGGCCGTTCACGCCAACCTTGACGTAGATGTGATTGTTGATGAGCTGGAAGGGAATCGTGGTTTCCGACTTGCCACCTTCAATGGAAAAATCATTCAGCTTTTGCAGCGGTTTTGCAAAGTCGGCGGCAGTCACCGGAACGTTCGCTGTCATCTTCGTTACCTGCACGACGGTGTCGTACTGTTTCTTGCCGTTGGACTCGCGTATATGGAACGGCATCTTGACGCCATCCACTGTCCGATAATCGCTCGAGTAGGTCGTCACCGGCTCCACGCCCGAGGAATCCACCGAACGGGCAACAAGATGGGTTTTGGCGTTAATCCACACGTCGAACGGAAACCCGTCGTGCGGTGTTATGCGCAGCACTTGGAAGGTGGTCCCGCCATCCTTTCGCGTGCCGAGCGATTCGACCTTGCCCGACCAGCGTTTGGGGAACCAGTAGGCCATGGCCGTTTGATACGCCCCCGTGGCATCGCGCTTTTTCGCGGCAGGGGAATCATCGGGCGCAACCGTTCCACCGGGTGCCTTGCTCCAGCCGTTCTTGCCGTCGAAGCCCTGCGCTATTTTGAGCGGACCAAGCGTAATGTGCATGACTGAGCGTCCGGTGAGCAGGTCATCGAGTCCGATAGCCTTGCCCGAAAGCCCGCCCGTCTCAACCGTGGCCTCCATACGCATTGAGTGGATGGCGTTCCAGGCCTCGCCACCGCTCGCGGCCTTGGCCTGGGCGAGAATCTGTGCCGCCGTGGGCGAGGCCGCGAGGGCCGCACCGGGAAGCAGGAATAAAACCAATAAAAGCAGCTTACGCATGGGGATACCCCGATATATTTGTAGCTGTTATACCTATATATAACAG